>JAEZBH010000456.1 GCA_023427285.1 Pseudomonadota bacterium | reverse complement strand
ATCGCGACGATAACTATTCCGGTTAACTCTTCCACTGTTCTTCCCCCGTGGACCCCCTCGCCGCCGGGCCGGGAACATGTCCCTCGGCCCCTGCGGCGATGGCTCCCTACTTCTTGTCTTCAACCCTGGCCTTAAGGGCGGCGAGTTCGGCTTCGACCTCATCGTTGGCCTTCAGCTCGGCGAACTCTTCCTCCAGCGTGCGGGTGCGGCCCAGATCGTAGGATTCCACCCGGCCTTCGGCCAGATCCACCCGGCGCTCCATCATCTCGAAGCGCTGGAAGGTTTCGTCGATGCGCGGGCTGGACATCATGCGGCGCATCCGCGCCCGGTTCTCCAGAGTCTCCAGCCGATTAACGATGGAGGTCTGGCGCACCCGCGCCTCGCGCAGCTTGGCTTCAAGCTTCTGGATGTCTTCCTCGTGCTTGAGCAGCGCCTCATCTAGAAGGTGCATGTCCTGCTCGATCTGAAGGCACATCTGGCCCAGCTTCTGCTTCTCGACGAGGGCGGCCTTGGCCAGATCCTCACGCCCCTTGGAGAGCGCCAGTTCCGCCTTTTCCGCCCAGGAAGCCTGCGCCGCATCCAGCCGTTGCAGGTTGCGCCGCGCCTCCTTCTGGTCGGCGATGGTGCGCGCAGCCGAGGCCCGCACTTCCACCAGCGTTTCTTCCATTTCCATGATGATGAGGCGGATCATCTTGGCCGGGTCTTCAGCCCGGTCCAGAATGTCGTTCATGTTCGCGGAGATGATATCTCCCAGCCGCGAAAAAATGCCCATACTGTGTAACTCCTTGATCTTTGCGCCTCACCGGATGCGAGTTCTGGCCCTGCCTGGCGACCCGCTCAGAGAACGATGATGATCTTGGAAGCAACCGGAACCTTCACCGGCAGCGGGCCCTTGGCCTCAACCGGACCTGCCGCCATGCTGAGGGCAAGGCCGCCCGCAACCAGAGCGGCAACGCCGCAAACCAGATGACGCGATACGGAAGCGATAACGCTGCTCAGATTGGTGTTCATGGTCTCTCCCCTTATCTCTCATCGCCCTTGGGCGGTTTGTCCCGGTGCAGCGGGCTTGACCCTTGAGGGGCTGGCCCAGCTGCTATGCGGGTATAAAAGCAGGAACCGTGCCAACTTGCCGAACACCAGATAAGCACCTGAATATAAACGATATTAAATTTTCACGCCTTCCCCACCCGCTTTGATGTTTGCCAATCTTTGGTGAATTTTGCTAACTTTTGGCAATGATAATCGAGACCCCTCGCCTCGTTGGCCAGTCCGGCCCGTTTCTGGATGCGCTGGATCGCGTCTCGATGATTGCGCCGCTCAATCGCTCGGTTCTGGTGATCGGTGAGCGCGGCACCGGCAAGGAGCTGATCGCCGAGCGCCTGCACCGCCTCTCCCGCCGCTGGGACGGACCGTTGGTGCAACTGAACTGCGCCACGCTGCCCGAGACGCTGATCGATGCCGAACTGTTCGGCCACGAGGCAGGCGCGTTCACCGGCGCGACCAAGGCTAGGGCGGGCCGCTTCGAGGAAGCGGACGGCGGCACCCTGTTTCTCGATGAGATCGCCACCCTCTCAAGCCAGGCGCAGGAGAAGCTGCTGCGCGTGATCGAATACGGCCAGTTGCAGCGCATCGGCGCCAGCCGCTCCATCGAGGTGGATGTGCGGGTGGTGGGGGCAACCAACGAGGACCTGCCCCGCCTTGCCGAGGAGGGCCGCTTCCGCGCCGACCTGCTCGATCGCCTGTCGTTTGATGTCATCACCCTGCCGCCGCTGCGCCACCGGCAGGAGGACATTCCCGTGCTTGCCCTCCATTTCGGCCAGCGCATGGCGGTGGAAATGGGCTGGGACACCTTCCCCGGCTTCAGCGCGGCCTGCATGGACCAGCTGTGCAACCACCCGTGGCCCGGCAACGTGCGCGAGTTGAAGAACACCGTTGAGCGCGCCGTTTACCGTTGGGGCGACCCTGACAGCCCCATCGATCGGCTGGTGCTCGACCCCTTCGCCTCGCCGTGGCGGCCAAAGCCCCTCCCGCGCCCGGATGCGCCGAAGGAGGCCGCAGCTTCAGCGCCCGCACAGGCTCCCGCGCCGCGCACCCCCGCTGCCGAAGCCGCCGAACCCGTCAGCGATCTGCGCGCCGCTGTTGCCGCCTATGAGCGGGAGTTGCTGCAAGCGGCCCTGGCGCGCGCCCGCTACAACCAGCGCGAGGCCGCCAGCGCGCTGGGGCTGACCTACGATCAATTACGGCACGCGCTCCGCAGGCAGGGCCTGCTGAACCAATAAGGCAGGCAGGGCCTGCTTTAGACTGCCCTCGACGCAGCCAGACCGCACCCGAAGCGTTTGGGAAAAATCATGACAAGTCGTTTCGCCACCAGTTGCCCTTGTCATCCCCACTGCCTAATTACTCTCTGACACATTCGCCATACACCCGGAGGAGATCACCCCATGGCATTCACGCTTCCCGATCTGCCGTACGCAGCCGATGCCCTTGAGCCGTACATGTCGGCCCAGACCTTCAGCTTCCACCACGACAAGCACCACGCTGCTTACGTGACGAACCTGAACAACCTGATCAAAGGCACCGATCTGGAAAACAAGACGCTTGAAGAAGTCATCATGGCTTCGGCTGGCGACGCCTCCAAGGTCGGCATCTTCAACAACGCCGCGCAGGTGTGGAACCACACCTTCTTCTGGAACTGCATGACGCCGAACGGCGGCGGCAAGCCGACCGGCGCAATGCTGGCCCGCCTCGATGAAGACCTGGGCGGCTACGAAAAGTTCGCTGAAGAGTTCAAGGCTGCCGCCACCACCCAGTTCGGCTCCGGCTGGGCATGGCTGGTGCTGGACAACGGCAAGCTCAGGATCATCAAGACCGGCAACGCCGACCTGCCGATGGCGCATGGCTTGACCGCCCTGCTCACCGTCGACGTGTGGGAGCACGCCTATTACCTCGACTACCAGAACCGCCGCCCGGACTTCGTGCAGGCGTTCCTTGACCATCTGGTGAACTGGGACTTCGTGGCCCAGAACCTGGCTGCCGCTTCCTAATCAGGATTAGCGCGGTTTGCGGCCAGCTCGACAAGCAGGCCGCCCGCTCTAATCCCTTTGTTGGTCGCGCTTTCTTAAACGCAAAGCATACGCTTTGCTCGAAAGTCGCTCCAGCGCAGGCAAAAAAAGGGCCGTCGGTGACCCCGGTCACCGGCGGCCCTTGCTTTTCCGGGTTGCCAGAGCTGACCTAGCCACCCGGAACCCCCTCCCCCCGGAAGTTCAGAGGTTCAGGTAACCCTTCCTGCCGCACAGGCCGGAGACAAACGGCAAACGGGACGATGCGCCGCCCGGAGCGCGCCGCCGCAGCCATGCCGACACTGTTCCGACACACGCCATACCAGCGCCGACAGATGCGGTGTTGCGATGCCTGCGCACCACCTGCTCCGATAGCGTGTCCACGATATGCTTGAATGACCCTGCCAAGGATCAGCGGCTTATAAGGGGCGTGTCAGGTGCCAAAACTGTGGCGGGAACAGGCGTTCCCGCAAAACAGAACGGTCGTGAATGCAGGATATGGTCCATGCAGTCCCCCTGATCATCAGCCTTGCCTCGTTGGGCACGTCCGGTCATTTCCTTGCCGGTCTGGAATAACTTATCGCGCAGAACCACATGGGTCAAACCGTCACACCTGACAGCTCATCGCCAGAGTGATTGTTTTGCACCAACTGTGCTTTTCCGGTGACCTTGGCGGCCCCCGGCCCTGGTGATACGGTCAATTGCAGCGACCTCTCCCCGTCAACAACCGGAGGCAGATCCCCCATGGATATGGCCGAATTCGAGCCCGCTGCCACAACGTCGTCCCTGACGCCAGACGAGGCGGTGACGGCGCTGGCGGCCCTGCACGCATCGGCAGTTGACGCCTTGCGCGCCGCGCTGGAGCGCTTCGTGCGCACCGGCCAGCCGCCAACGCCCGAGGAACGGCAAGGCTTCTGCTACCCCATCTTGCGCGTCACCTACCCCGGCGGCACGCTGCGCCCGCCAGGCCCGCGCGCCTTCGCCAAGTTCCAGACCCCCGGCATCTACGCCACGTCCATCACCCAGCCCGAGGCGTTCCGGCCCTATCTGGTTGAGCAGCTGAGCCTGCTGGTGGCGGATTACGGCGCAATCATCGAAGTGCTGCCGGGCACGCAGGAAATTCCGTACCCCTTCGTTCTGGAGGGGGGCGACGAACTGATGGCGGGCAGCATACCGCCTGCCGAACTTGCCCGCTGGTTCCCAACGACCGCGCTGGCGCAGGTGACGGATGACGTGCCCGATGGCCTGTGGAGCGCCCCGCCCGACGTGCCGCGCC
Source organism: Pseudomonadota bacterium (assembly GCA_023427285.1). Lineage (GTDB taxonomy): Bacteria > Pseudomonadota > Alphaproteobacteria > Sphingomonadales > Sphingomonadaceae > Pedomonas. The sequence continues at coordinate 1,163 of JAEZBH010000456.1, read as the reverse complement.
CACTGGCGCTGTTCGATGCACTGCGCATCGATTACTCACTCAAGCGCCTCGTTCACTACACCGGCACGGACTGGCGCGCCGTGCAGCCGTGGATTCTGTTCACCAACTACCACCGCTACGTCGACGAATTCATTCGCTGGGCCATTGCCGAGCTGACGAAGGACGACAGCCCCTACACCGCCCTCATCGCCTCGGGCGGCGTGCGCATCGAACGCGGCGAGGTGCCGGAGAACGCCTTCGAGCGCATTGCCGCCGCGCCGTGGCGTCGGCACCAGATGCCCGCCTATCATCTGCTGACGGAAGGCAATCAGGGCGTCACGCTGGTGAACATCGGCGTTGGCCCCTCCAACGCCAAAACCATCACCGATCATCTGGCCGTGCTGCGCCCGCACTGCTGGCTGATGGTCGGCCACTGCGGCGGCCTGCGCGCCTCCCAGCGCATCGGCGACTATGTGCTCGCCCACGCCTACCTCAGGCTCGACAACATTCTCGATGACATCGTGCCGCCCCACATCCCCCTGCCCGCGCTGGCCGAAATCCAGACCGCGCTTCAGGAGGCCGCCGCCGCCGTCACCGGGGAATACGGCGCGGAACTCAAGCAGCGGCTGCGCACCGGCACCATCGTCACCAACGATGACCGCAACTGGGAATTGCGCTGGGCGCAGGAACGGCGTCTCATCAACCTGTCCCGCGCCATCGCCATCGACATGGAAAGCGGCACCATCGCCGCGCAGGGCTTCCGTCTGCGCGTGCCCTACGGCACGCTCCTGTGCGTGTCAGACAAACCGCTCCACGGCGAGATCAAACTGCCCGGCAGCGCCAACGCCTTCTATGAACGCGCCATCGGCGAACACCTCGCCATCGGCCTCAAAACCATCGGCCTGCTGCGCGGCGAGATCGACGGCCTGCACTCCCGCAAACTGCGCAGCTTCGACGAACCGCCGTTCCGGTGAGGATTATTCTTTTGGGAATTTTTGCAGGAGGGACTTGCCCCCCCTGCACCTCCCATTCCCTATAGGGCCGAGCCTGTTCAGGCTGTCGCGCGCGCTGGATTCTGAAAGCGAGACAGGATTGGGCCGCACCCGGCATGTACCCACAGTGCAAGCAAATGCGCGGCCCTATTCATCATTGAATGATTTTAAGGAGTAACCGCGTCTATCCAA
>JAEZBH010000444.1 GCA_023427285.1 Pseudomonadota bacterium | reverse complement strand
CCCGCAATCCATCCGCTTTTTCGGTCGCGATCTTGTGCTGTACCGGGGCAAAAGCGGACGCATCGTGCTGCTTGACGCCTATTGCCCCCACATGGGCACCCACCTCGCCAAGAACACCACCAGCTGGGTCGTACGTGATCGCCGTCATGTCGAGGGAGATTCGATCCGCTGTCCTTACCATGCCTGGCGCTTCGGACCGGCCGGCAAGGCCGATGACATTCCCTACCACAAGGGAGCCATTCCAAAGGCCGCCTGTGTCAGGTCGTGGAAGGTGGAAGAGCGGGCCGGGTGCGTCTTCGTCTGGCACGACCCCGAACACGGCGAGCCGGATTATCCCCTGCCGGAGTTCGCAGAATGGAATAACCCCTCCTGGGTACGCTGGAAGATTGACCATCTCGGTACCCTGCCGTGCCATCCGCAAGAGATCACCGACAACATCGCGGACATGCAGCACCTCTCCCCCATTCACGGCTCCCGCGTCGATTACTTCGAGAACGAGTTTGACGGCCACATCGCAATTCAGCGCCAAGGCGGCGGGCACCGCACGCTGGTGCATGATGGCAAGGGCTTTCATACGGATACCTGGTACACCGGACCCGGCATCCTCCTCAGCCGCATGACGGGGGATTTCGAGACGCTCATGATGATCTGCCACACGCCCGTTGATGATGGCGTAACCCAGGCATGGCACGCCCTGATGGTGCGCTCCGCCAACACGCCGCCAACCGAGCGCGACGTTGTCATGGCACGCGCCTATCAGACCAATGCGCTTGCGTCATTCGCGCAAGATTTCGAGGTCTGGCAGAACAAGGCCCCTGCTCTCAGCATCCTGAAACTCTCAAGCGATGGCCCGTTCGACAAGGCTCGCACCTGGTACCGTCAGTTTTACAACCCCCGCGCCGATGCCGTGCGCTTTCAGGAGCGGGTCAACGGCATTCACACCATCCCGGACGTACCCGGCATGACGGAGCAATCCGCCGCTGAATAAATCATAAGCCGGGCAGCTAAGCCGTCTCAAAAATCTGATTTTTCCTGCGGGGCATGACGCTTCCAGCGCTCAACCCCGCAGGCAACCTCAACTCAACCACAATCAGCAACTGAGCTGGCTTATCGTTAAGAGAAAACCGCCCCGGTTTGATGGGCCAAGCTATTCTACAGAGTAGCCTGCTGTGAGCCGCTGCCCGACTTTACCGAAATGGGGCGACGTCTTCGGGGGGCCGTAGTCGCGGCCGCGCTGCTGGACCGGCTTTTGCATCACGCTGCGGTCGTGCAAATCGAAGGCTCAAGCTACCGGCTGCGCCAGCACGCTGAACTCATGGCGGAACATGCCCGCCCAAAGGCCATCATCTCACCGCCAACTTTAACGCCAACCCCCAGACCGCGCGGCAGCCCTCACCGAAAAATGGCTACCCCTCCGTGCCGTCCACCCAAGCATAACTGGGAATTTCACTTCGGATAACCTAGGAAAAGATACTTCATCGTTGATGCATACGAGCGAACAAATCTAACTAACAGTAATATCATAGATACTTTCGCCTCATCGACCCTGAGTTTTAAAATATAAATTAAGAAAATAACACTGACTTTATTTCGCTTCCTCGCCAAGGAACTATCATTTTATCCGAAGGTTGTAGTGCCAGATATGCATTTTTCGGGCGTATCGGCGACTTAATAATTATAAATAATTTAGTGGTCGAAATTTTTTATTCGAACCACTTTAGCCAACACCCCCGTGGGTTGCCGTGCAGCAGAGGGGAGATCGCAAATGAGGTTTTCAGATTATATTACGGCCTTGCCCCTTGCCGACGCGCCGCCGCTTGCCTCCACAGAGAGACGAACCCGCGACGCCCGAGCAACGCCCGCCACAACGCCCCTGCCGATACAGGCAGCCGCAGTGGTCAATGCAGGAGCAGTTTTTTCCTTTGTTGATGGAGTACCTGAAGACGTCCGCGAAGATATTCTATACTCAGTTCAATTTGCTCAACGTGCAGCCTCTGCGGCCCATGACCGGTTTAACGAGATACCGGCCTGGTATCGGCGCTACACGGAGATACTCGAGACCCTGGGGTGGGCCGGAGACCAGCTGGCCTTCAGCGCCCATCGGCAGAACCATGCCGACTTCAGGATCGATGAAGCAGCTCTGGCCGCCATTACCGCAATCGCCACGCAACATCAGCTCACAGCGATTACACGCTCCATTGAGGCGCTGTCATCATTGGCAGACGACCATGGCGCAATTGGAATTCTGGATGCGCAGGCATCAGGCGAATTGGGCGGCAATTTCCAGCTGGGCGCAGTGCAGCGCGGAAGCAGCGATCTCTACTCTATGGCGCTGGGCGCTTTCTATTTCCGGGCGGCGGATCGCAAACAACGCTTCCTGTTCTTTCGCTGGAGCAGCGTTGAGTTGAACTTGTGGACGGCCGTGCAGCGCATGACGTTCAATCGCCTGCTCTATGCCGCTGCTCGCGAGCCGATCCGGCAGCGTCTGGGCAAGGATGCAACCAGGTTGGTGGTTGAAGTGCCTTTGCAGGCTGTCAACTGAGGCGCGACACGGGAGTTCCACTGATGAGCGAAATTAAACTCGGCAGCGGAATACGAATTGAAAATGCAGATGGCATCATGCTCGCCTCGGGAAGGCGCACGGAGCGCAACCTCGGCCCGGTTGAGGCGATTGCCGAGGCATCCATCCTGGACGAAGCCTTGCGCGAGGCGGGCTACACCATCGCGGCGGACGTAGAACTTTCACCAGCCACAACAATGAGCCAAAGAAGAGCCGCAGAAGATCAGGTCTCCGACCCCCGGATCATTGTGCCGGTGCGCCCGGAAGAAAGCGCCGTGCTTTTGATTGAGAGTGCAGGCGGAGTCTTTGTCTGGCGGCAGCCCGCCGCTTCAAGCGCCGCATCCTCGGGACGGCGCACGCACCCAGCAACGGAATTGATCTTTGAGCTGCGCGAACCGCAGGCAAGGCGCCCCCGGTCGGACGGGAGGCGCTCCTCACGACGCAGCATTCTCGGCTGGATCGACGACCAGTTGGTCGAGCCGATCCGCATTCGTGTGCTCAAGTTCGTGGCGCGTAAGACCATTGAGAGCCTGGTCGAGCACATTGAGGAGGATCATGCAGGCGGTCTGGTCCCTCTTCACGGCGACCCGGCCGACTGGAGTGTCGAGGCCCAGCCCACCCTGCCGCAGATATCGGGCGCGCGCGTGCTGCTCCTTCTCCACGGCACTTTCTCAAGCACGAGCGGAAGCTATGCCGCACTCGCATCGACGGAAAGCGGCTGCGCCTTCCTCAACACAGCCCGCGAGCGTTACGATGCCATCCTCGGCTTCGACCATAAGACCCTGACGAAAGATCCTTTTCAGAATGCCCAGGACCTGGCTGAGGCCTTGCAAGCCTTGCCTCAGGGCACGCAGGTGGATGCCATCGCCTTCAGCCGCGGCGGGCTGGTCTATCGAGCGCTTCGGGAGACGATCAAGCCAGACGGGCTTGTATTCGGAAAGGCGATCTTCATTGGTTGCACCAATGGCGGCACCAGCCTCGCCTGTCCCGAACGTTGGAACACGCTTGTTGATCTTTACACAACAATTGCTGTCGCCAGCGTTTCTGCCATCGGGGACATGACCGGCGTTGGCGCGGCGCCCATGATCAGTTTCCTGATCAAGACGGTGGGCCGTTTCGTGCAGGCCATGGCCGATCTCGGCACCGATGACACGCACGTTCCCGGGCTTGCCGCAATGAGGCCTGACGGAGACTTTATCCAGAAATTGAACGCCAACACCGTGGATGTTTCCGACTACCGTGTCATCGCGGCAGATTTTGAGCCGCGCCTTGACCTCAGCAAGGGCCTGACGGCCGAGCTGGTCGCCTTCCTTATTGATCGGATCAGCGACCGTCTGATGGGGGAGGCTAATGATCTGGTCGTGCAGATCGCCTCCATGCGCAATTTCGGGCCAACGCATACGCTGCCGGCCAATCATATCTTTCGCCTCAGCCCGAACGACACTGTTTACCACACGATTTATTTCAGCTCGCCGCGTACCATGGAGGCCCTCAAATCCTGGCTGATCGAAGATATCACCGTGAAGGGAGCACCCCCAAGGCGCCGCCTGAAACCCGCGATAAAGGACGCCAGCATCGGGCAAGCCGCGCTGCCTTCCATCGACAAGGGCGACGACAGATTGACGATCGCCACCCTGGCGGAGTCCCGACCCCCGGAGGCAACCGCAGCCATTGACTGCAATTTCACCGCGCAAATCGAGCCCACGCCGCCAGCGCTCACCCCCGTACCGCTCTGCGTTACAGTTACACCAAATAAAATCAGATTGGAGGCCGGGCCAAGTCCCGCCCCAACTGAAAAGGCGGTTTCCGTTGATGCGGGCGAACCGATCGAAATTCTCGTGACACCCCTCAGCAATTGCCGACTCCTGGAAGAGAACGACGATGCTGGCAGAGCAACTATGATCCCACCAACTGCCCGGGCAAAGATGGTCTGGTTCGTGCTGGAAGGATTTGGCCCCGGCCCCGCACGCATTCAGGTGGAAGCCCGGCAGGATGGCGCACTGCTGGCTGCCCTTCTCCTCAAACCGACCTTCGTTCCCGTGAAAACAGGCGACATGATTGTGGGACAGATGGTCACCGCACGGCCCCGGCCCGGCAATGAACCGACAGTTCTGACCATTCACGAGATTGCGCATCAAGACCGCTCACTCGAGATTCGCTACACGGTTGACTCACGCGATCCTCCCATTGCCGTCCTCCAGAGTGTCAGACTTCGGAGCGGGTTCAATCTGCCGGCTTTTGTCGCCGAGTATCTTCAGCGGCTCGACAATGCGCATGACCTTGACATAAAAAGCTATGAGGCCAAGCGGCGCGATCTGCTGGCCTTCGCCGCCCGTACCGCCGACGAGCTGATGCCCGAAGAGGTACGCAGAAAACTCTGGGAAAAGCACAGTCAGATTAAAGCTATACAGATCGTCGCAGACAGCCCGCACATCCCTTGGGAGCTGCTTGCCATTACCGACCCCGATGGGGCGAGCAGCGACGATATTCAGTTCCTGTGCGAATGGGGGCTGGTGCGTCGACTGCCCGGCAGCTATCTGGCGGACGATAATTTGCCACTACGGCCAGACCGGGTGCGCTATGTGGTGCCCGACTACCTCGACACCAATAATCGGCTGACATTTGCACCTAAGGAACAAAGTCTTCTGGAGATGCTGTTTCCAGGTGCAAAACCCATTGAGGCGACCAGTGAAGCTGTAATCAAATTCCTACGAACTGAAGCGTGCGAATGTGATCTGCTCCACTTCTGCTGCCACGGTGAGACAAAACAGCGGGCCGCCTTGACATCGGAACTGGTTCTTAAGGGAATACGCGAGCAGAGTGGCATGATCGCCGACGACCTCCTTTCGCACTATGCCGTAAGCCAGGCGGCGCGATTCGGTAAAAACCGCCCTACAGGTCTCATCTTCATCAATGCCTGTCAGACGGGACAAGGCGGAACCCATATATCAGGCAGCGCGGCAGGCTTTGCCGATGCATTCCTGCGGCCCAAAAGCCGGCAGGGCGCAGCCGCGCTGGTCGCTGCGCTCTGGTCGGTAAATGACGAACAGGCCGTCACTTTTGCCTCCACCTTCTATAACTGCTTGCTGAAGGGAAGCACCTACATCGAAGCGAGCAAGGCCGCACGCGACACCTGCAAACCGCCAGCGCAAGCAGATGCGGCAACAGGACGCTACGACTTCACCTGGCTTGCGTATTCTTTCTACGGAAATCCCTTTGCCCGGGCGGTTTCAACATGAAGACCGTACGAATTGATGTGATTCTGAAACCAGATGGCACCGCCGCTATTGCGGACGTCATTGAGATCCAAGGGCCTGTGCCGGAACCCAAGGTCATACCCGAGGGCGCTCCCGTCTTGGTCGTGCGCCGCGCGGACAGCAGCGAAGCGTTCCGCACCGTTCTGCCCGATACGAACTTGGGCGACGAAGCGATTGGCCCTGATGGCTCCCTGTCGCGCGTCGCCAGTCATGCGGACAAAATCCTGTCTTTCGAGATTCCTTTTCCCGGAGATGGGGGCACTCTCACCATTGAGCATGCAGCCGCCGATCAGCCTCTCCATGGAGGCCGAGTTGAATTGCAACTGCCCAGCCCGACCCGAAGAAGGCGTCGGCGCGCCCAATTCACTATGAAGGCCGACGACCGCTGGGGCATACACAACCCGAATGCCCTGACGCTCGCGTTCATGGCAGAAGCCTTTACCGAGGCCCAGCACCACATATTCGATGCGACTGTCGACCGATGCCTTGAAAGATTGGAGCAGATCGAAGCCTTTCAGCCCGTGCTGCCGGCCTTGCGGGTGATGCGCATCTATATACCCTCAAACGAAGACAGATTGGGTGGCGATACATATTTCTCGGCCCGGTTTCAGGACAAGGAACCGAAGCGTGTGCTCAGAATCGATGAGAAGCGCGCTCGCCAGACGCTGAATGACCATATTCTCACAAATGTCCAAGGCATTGTTGTTGTCAATACGACCGAATTTGGCGGTGCTGGGGGCACCTCGGCTGTGGTTTCCGCCCATCCCG
>JAEZBH010000414.1 GCA_023427285.1 Pseudomonadota bacterium | reverse complement strand
CCGTGCCGCCTGCTGCTCGTTGATGCCGAAGTAGCCTTGCATGTATTTCCCGCTTGCCCAGGTGGCTGAAACTGATGGAAACAGCAGGACTCTCTTTGTAGGCCGGAACCGGTATTTGAGCGCCAGTTCTGCCAAAGTCCCGTCGGATCCGCCGTATGAGTGCGTCAATCCGGCTGTCAGGCTGACCTCGTCCATCAGGTAATACCGAACATAGGCATGACTGCCGATGGCGTGGTTCAACCTGCCGACGCCTTCGGGCGAATGCTTGGCCTTGCGACCGCGCACATAGGTCAGGCCCACGCCGACCACGACCTTCTCTGTATCAATGACATCGTAGCCGAAGCCATCCCACAGGTTTGCGTACCAATTGCCGTACCGCAGATCGAATACCGGCCCCACCAGCACCCTGTAGCCATCTGAACCTTCATAATTGGGCACCAGACCGACACCTCCGCCGACAAAGCCTGTCAGCCTGTCAGGGCCTTCCGGTCGGCGCTCCTGCGCAGCTGCGGTATCGGCGGTCATCGCTGCCATCATGGCGGCAGAAATCAGGCCCAGAATGGCACTGCGAGGTTGTTTCGTACACAGAGGCATAAGGCGTTCCACTCTCGTCCCTGCAAACAGAACTTACGTAACGATAACGACAGAAGGCTGCAAAAGAGCCCCACCCTCACCCGCCTTGGCCACCAGATTGTTTGACCGGCCATCCAGGCGAAGCTGGAGCGTTTCCAACTCTATCAATTTTGCCCGCTCGCCTCGAAAAACAAGGAAGGCAAAGGTTCAGCTTGACGGGGTTGCCGAAGCCGTGAGCGTGTGGCCGCTGCGTTGCATGACGTGCCTGGCGATCTGGGCCTGCGTGCTCGCCAGCAGCGCATAGAGAAAGGCAACCACCGCAGAGTCTACGATGAGCATGGTCATCAACAGGGGCTTTGACGCGCCCAGCCCGCCATAGCCGATTGCATAGAGCAGCGCGATTGGCGGGATGGCGGCGATTATGGTGAGCGTGATGCCCCAGAGCACACTGCCCCACGTCTTGCGTATGGAGCTGCCAAATGTGGCCGCCGGATCAGCGATGGCTGAGCCGACCATCCAGAAAGAGAGCAGTGTCCGGATCAGCGCGCCCAAAAACGCGATCAGGACCAATACCGGCACCGGGGTGGAAAACCGGGAGCCTGCAATTGCCACGAACAGTAAAACCCCTGCCGAAATAAGCAGGTACCCAATCATGCTGATGATATAGCGGCGCAAGGCGGTTGGATCAGATGCGGTTGTGTACCGTAGGGAGCCGTTGCTCATCAGATATCGGATGACCCAGTATCCCAGCAGCAGGCCGACCACGGTCTTGACGACACCGAGCGTCAGGCGGAGCGGATGGGCGCTGGCCTCCTTCATCATCTCGGCATCGGCGTAGAAGCCGGTTATCCACTCCACCACGTGCTGTGCTCCTTCCAGCACAAACAGCAGCAGAAGCAGCATGGGCAAGGCCTTGGTGAACTGCCAGGCGTCGCAATAGGTCTGACCGAGCGCTCTCCACATGATCGCCTCACTGTGTTCGTTGAACGAAACCGTGAAACGCATCGCAACATCGTTGAAAGCGAAACGATTAGCAGGTTCAGTCGTATCGGCAATTCATGCAAGGAGCCAAGAGCCTCTGCCCCACCCGGATGGGTGGTTAGAGTTCGATTTCCATGCCGTCATAGCCGGGCTCAACGTTGAGCGGCAGGCGGGCCTTCACCTCGTCGTAATCCATGTCCCAGTTCATGTGGGTCAGGATGGCGCGTTTCGGCTTGAACTTCTCGATCCACGCCAGCGTCTGGTCGAGGTTGGGGTGCGTCGGGTGCGGATCATAGCGCAGCGCATCTACAATCCAGAGGTCGAGGTCTTTCAGGTAAGGCTCTGATTCTGCTGGAATATCATTGAGGTCAGTTGAATAGGCCATGTTGCCGAACCGGTAGCCGATCGAGTTGATCGAGCCGTGGATCTGCCGAAACGGCTCAGCGGTCAGCGGCCCCACCGTGATCGGGCCATCAATCAGGTGCAGCTTGCCAATGGCCGGGTATTCCTCGAAACCCTCGAACACATAGCCGAACCGCTGCTTCAGGGTGTTGGCGGTCGCCTCATCGGCATAGCAGTCGATGGGGCGGCGCATGGTGTGGAAGATGCCGCGCAGGTCATCAATGCCGTGGGTGTGGTCCGCATGGTCGTGCGTGTAAAGCACGGCGTCAAGACGGCTGACTTCCGCATCGAGCAGCTGCTCACGCAGGTCCGGCGAGGTATCAACCAGCATCCGGGTCCCCTGCTCTTCCACCAGAATGGACACGCGGCGGCGGCGGTTCTTCGGGTTCTTCGGATCGCACCGGCCCCAGACGTTCCCCACTCTCGGAACCCCGCCGGACGTGCCGCACCCCAGAATACGAACCTTCATAAGCCTCTACCCTCGTCTCTTTCCCCGCTGCTCTTATCGCAACGCACGGGGCGCTGGATAGCCTTCGGCTTTGGTTTTCGCAGGGGATTTCAATCCCCTGCACCCCTATTCATTTGTGGCAGTGCATGAAAAGCCGGGCTCGGCCTTATCTTGAGCGGCTTCTTTACAGGGCCGCGACCTTCATGAAGCACACGTCCCTGTAAACAAATGGGAGTTTCAGGAGGGTCAAGGCCATCCTGAAAAAATCGATCTAGTAAAACAGCTTAACGGGCCTTGCTGAACAGGCGGAAGAAGTTTTGGCTGGTGGATTGAGCCAGTTCCTCGACCGTCTGGCCGCGCAAGGACGCCACGAACGCGGCGGTGTGGGTGACAAAGGCCGGTTCGCACGGCTTGCCGCGCTTGGGCACGGGGGCAAGGAACGGGCTGTCGGTTTCCACAAGCAAGCGGTCCTGCGGAATGGTTTTCACCGTTTCCTGCAAGTCCTTGGCGTTCTTGAAGGTTACGATCCCTGAGATGGAGATGTAGAAGCCCAGATCAAGCGCTGCTTCCGCGAACTGCTGGCTGGCGGTGAAGCAGTGGATGACGCCCGTGTAAGGCCCCTTCTCCATCTCTTCGCGCATGATGCTGAGGGTGTCTTCCTCGGCATCGCGGGTGTGGACGATCAGCGGCAGGCCGGTCTCGCGGCAGGCGGCGATGTGGGCCCGGAAAGCGGTTTGCTGCTGCTCACGCGGGCTGTGATCGTAGAAGTAGTCCAGCCCGGTCTCACCGATGCCGACAACCTTCGGATGGTTCGCCGCTGCCACCAGCTTGGCCGTGTCGATATCCGGATGGGTCTCTGCCTCATGCGGGTGAATGCCGACGGTTGCGAACACGTCCGCCTCGCGCTCGGCGATGCCGACCACCTCGGGCCATTCCCGCTCTTTGGTGGAGATGTTGAGGAACCGCGAGACGCCAGCCGCGCGGGCGCGCGCAAGCACGCCCGGCACATCCTCTCGAAGCCCCTCATAGTTCAGGTGGCAGTGGCTATCGACCAGCATATACGCGCCCTACTCTGCTTTGTAGCTCAGGATCTTTTTGTATTTTGCGAGGGTCGCAGGCCCTCGCGCTCCCTTTCGTTTTACAGGGCCGTGTTTCCCGAGCGCACTGAGAATTGCTCAATTAAGTCATTGAAAATAATGGTGTGGGCCTAATAACGCGCACACGACCCTATAATGAAAGGGAGGTGCAGGAGGGGTAAGCCCCT
>JAEZBH010000411.1 GCA_023427285.1 Pseudomonadota bacterium | reverse complement strand
CCCCCCCCCCCCCCCCCCCCCCCCCCCCCCCCCCCCCCCCCGCCCCGGGGCCAGGGCCACGGAATGCCAAGGATTGCCCCTCCCGCCCATCTGGCCCGAAAGGCTTATTCCTCGTGGAACTTGGCCTCGACGAGATCGACCAGCGCGGCAAGCGCCTCATGGGCCTGCTGGCCGCTGGCGTTGATGGTGATTTCCTCGCCAATGGCGGCGGCCAGCATCATCAGCCCCATGATGGAGGTGCCGGCGACCTCTGAACCTTCCTTGCTGACCAGCACGTTGGCCTCGAACTGGGATGCAAGGGTCACGAACTTGGCCGAGGCTCGGGCGTGCAGGCCCCGCTTGTTGAGAATCCTGACCCTTTTGCTGAGTGCCAGCGCTTCCATCAGGACACTCCCGCCAGAATCTTGGAGGCCACGGAAATATACTTGCGCCCGGCTTCCTGCGCCGCGGCGACTGCTGCCGTCACATCGCAGGTGCGCCGCACGGTTGCCAGCTTGATGAGCATGGGCAGGTTGATGCCTGCAATCACTTCCACATTGGGCTGGCCCATCAGGGAAATGGCCAGGTTCGACGGCGTTCCGCCGAACATGTCGGTCAGCAGGATCACCCCGCTGCCCTCATCCACGGCCTCGACCGCCTCGGCAATGTCCTGCCTGCGGGCTTCCATGTCGTCTTCGGGCCCGATGCAGATGGCCTTCACAGCCTCCTGCGGTCCAACCACATGTTCCATGGCGGACACGAATTCGGCCGCTAACCGACCGTGGGTGACCAGCACCAGTCCGATCATACGCTGCTACTCTCTGCTTTCTCGGTCAATGTTCGCTCCGCTCCCTTGGCCTGGGCCCTGAGATCACGGTGCACAACGGAAAGGGTATGCCCCTCGCTTCTGAGAACGGCCGCCATGCGCTCCGCCACGAACACCGAGCGGTGCTTGCCGCCCGTGCAACCGAAGGCGAGGGTCAGGTAGGCCTTCCCCTCCCGCCGGTAAAGCGGAAGAAGATAGGAGACGAGATCGTGCATCTTTGCGAAGGCTTCCGCAAAGCTGGGGTCAGCGGCCACATAGGCCGCAACGCGCTCATCCAGCCCGGTGAAGGGGCGCAGCTCCTCCACCCAATGCGGATTGGCAAGGAAGCGCATGTCGAACACCAGATCGGCATCGCGCGGAATGCCCCGGGCGTAGCCGAACGACATGACGGTCAGCGTCAGCTGGCCCGAACGGCTGAGGGCGAACCGGCCCGACAGGGCGTGGCGCAGCTGATGGGAAGAATACTGGGTGGTGTCCAGAACCACGTCGGCCCAGCGGCGCAAGGGGGCAAGCAGCTCTCGCTCGCGGGCGATGCCGTCCTGCACGGGCCGATCCTGCGCCAGCGGATGCCGACGCCGCGTCTCGGAAAAACGGCGGCTGAGCTCTTCGCCGGAGCAATCGAGGAACAGCACGCTGACCTCGATGTTCTCATTGGCCTGAAGCTCTTTGAGGGTGCCGACGATGACCTCGGCGTCAAAGGCGCGGGTGCGGGTGTCGATGCCCAGCGCAATCGGCCGGTCGTTGCCGTCAGCCGCCCCGGAATCCTCCGTGGCCAGCAACTTGGCGAGCAAGCTGATGGGCAGATTGTCGACGGCCTCATAGCCCAGATCCTCCAGCACCTTCAGGGCCGAGGACTTGCCGGCGCCTGACATGCCGGTGACCAACAGCAGCCGGGTGCCGGGAACGCGCTCGCTGCCCTGGGTTGCACTGACCTGGGCAGAACTCTGAGGCTGCAGAGACATATCCCTCACTTATAGCCGAATGGGCCCGCCGCTCAAAGCCATCTCCACCTTGAGCGGTGAGTCATCACGCAACGCGTCCATCACAAGCAATGGCCGCGCAAGGCCCAACATCTCCCATTCTTTGGGTTCTGGCAACCGCTCGTCCTCCCGCCCTAGGCGAACCGTGAGTGCAATCTCCGCCCGTCGGCGATATGGCAGCCGGAAAATGCCGGATCCGCGCACCTCGATCAGCCCGGCAATGGTCTCGGGCACCGTGGCGACCAGAGAATCACCCTCCCGCGTGAGCAGCGCATAGTCGTCCGCCACCAACATCGCGCCCCGGTCGATCAGCCGCAGCGCCAAGCTCGATTTGCCCGTGCCCGGCTCTCCCATCAGCAGCACGCCGCGCCCGGCATAGGCGATGCAAGTGGCATGCTGAAGAACGGGCGCACCCAAGTCGCCAGAGGCCCTGTCCACACGCTCCGCCGTCATTCCGCTGCCTCCAGCCGCCGCTCCACATGGGCCGGCAGCTCCACCGTGAAACGCGCCCCCAGAACGATGTTGCCCTGCACCCGGTTGGCGGCGTTGATCTTCCCGCTATGGGCTTCCACCACCTGCTTGGAAATCGCCAGACCCAGACCCGAATGCTGGCCGAAGTCCTCGCCCTCCGGGCGCTCGGAGTAGAAGCGCTTGAAGATGCTCTCCTCCGTCCCCTCGGGGATTCCCGGCCCGTCATCATCCACGATCAGGCGCACCGTGCGGTCATCCACGGTCAGCATAACGCGCACGCTGCCGCCTTCGGGCGAGAAGGAAATGGCGTTGTCGATGAGATTGCGGGCTACCTGCCCCAGCCGGCCTTCCAGCCCCATCACCAGCGCGATGCCGGGGCGCGGCCCGGCATAGGCGATGGTGACACTGCGCTGGGCGGCGTTGCGGCGCTGCACCTCGATCAGCGTTGCCATCATCTGGCCGAGGTCCACCGGCTCGAACCGGGCGCGGGAAAGTTCGGCATCCATGCGGGAGGCGTCCGAAATATCGGTGATGAGCCGATCAAGCCGCCCCACGTCGTCCTGAATGATCGCGAGCAACTGGCTCTGAAGCGCCGGGTCCTTCACCCGCTCCAGCGTCTCGACCGCGCTGCGCAGGGAGCTGAGCGGATTCTTGATCTCGTGGCTCACGTCCGCCGCGAAGGATTCAATCGCATCCATGCGCTGGTGCAAGGCCTGCGTCATATCCGAGAGCGCGCGGGCGAGCTGCCCGATCTCATCGGTGCGCTTGGGCAGACGCGGCACGATCACATCGCGCGCCCGGCCCTGCCGCACCCGGTCCGCCGCCCGCGCCAGCCGCCGGATCGGCTGAACGATGGTGCGGCCCAGAAAATAGGACATGAGAATGGTCAGCGCGAGCACGAGGCAGAAAATCTTGAACGAGGCCAGCCGCTCCGCCCGCACCACCTTGGTGATGTCGCGCGTGTCGGCGGTCAGCAGCACTGCGCCCATCACCTTCTGCACCCGCTGGATCGGCTGGGCCACGGTCACGACCGTCGTGCCGCCCTCGCTGCGGCGCAGGGCCGCCGCCTGATCCCCGTGCAGCGCGGCGCTCACCTCCGGCAGCTTCGCCAGATCCTGGGCTGACGTTTCCTCGTACAGGTCAAGCCGGGGCGAGGCTGCGGCCATCTCCGTCATGCGGTCGAGCCAGAGCGCCACCCGCCGTCGCCAGCCCGGCTTCAGCTGGGTGATGATGACTTCCCGGTCCGGCAACCAGTTGGTGTCCATCAGCTGGGTGCCCGAGGCATCCACCACCTGAATCCGCACCGGCGTCGCCTCGGCCATCTGGGCGATGAGCGCGGCGGTCCGCTTGGGGTCGAGACGCGGCGATTCCGGCGTCAGCGCCGCCATTTCCGACAAACCGCCCGCCATGAGCTGGGCCTGCGTCTGCAATTCCTCGCGCCTCTGCTCGATAAGGCGCACGCGGAACTGGTCGAGGTACAGCACCCCGCCCGCCAGGATCAGCAGGGCGAACAGATTGACCGCCAGAATTCGCAATGTCAGCGGCGAGATGAACCGTTCCCGCGCCTGTTGACCCCAGGAACCTGTTCGCAGGGCAAGGAAACGCATCATGCCAAGGATCACTCGTTGAACCGGTAGCCGACGCCGTACAGCGTCTCGATGCTCTTGAAGTCGCCGTCCACGCTGCGGAACTTCTTGCGCAGCCGCTTGATGTGGCTGTCGATGGTGCGGTCATCCACATACACGTCATCGCTGTAGGCGGCGTCCATCAGCTGATCGCGCGACTTCACGAAACCGGGGCGCTGGGCCAGCGCCTGAAGGATGAGAAATTCGGTAACCGTCAGCGAGACTTCCTTGCCGTCCCACGTCACCTCATGCTTGGCCGGGTACATGGTCAGGCGGCCCCGCGCCATGGCCTGCTCTTCCGGCTCCGGCACCAGATCAGGATCGTTCCGGTTGGCGGTGCGGCGCAGCACGGCGCGGATGCGGGCGATCAGAAGCCGCTGCGAGAACGGCTTGCCGATGTAATCGTCCGCGCCCATGGCAAGGCCCAGCGCCTCGTCCAACTCATCGTCCTTTGAGGTCAGGAAGATCACCGGCAGGCGCGATTTCTCGCGCAGGCGGCGCAGCAGCTCCATGCCGTCCATGCGCGGCATCTTGATGTCGAGCACGGCAAGGTCCGGCGGATTGTCCAGAATCGACTTCAAAGCCGACGCGCCATCGGAATAGACGCGCACGGTGAACCCTTCCGCCTGCAACCCGATGCTGACGGAGGTGAGGATATTGCGGTCATCGTCAACCAGGGCAATGGTGGCGCTCACGCGATCACATCCTTCAGATAACTCTAGACGTCACTCAGGGGCGCAACTTCGGGCTTCCATACCGGGTGCGATCCTGTGGTCCGCACCGTCTTGCAGCCGTCCGTCTCGCCTCGATCCGCCTTCTGCCAAGCCTTGCTCTCTATTTGCCTGCACAAACCGGGCACCGCAAGGCCGCCACCCCCGCGTTACGGCGAAAAACAACACCCCTGCGTCGCATTATGCCGTAAGGCGCTCCAGAAAGGCATCGATGGCGGCAACCGACTCCGGCTCCTCAAGCGAGGGCGCATGGCCGACGCCCGGCACGGTGGCCACCCGGACATGCGGCCCCAACGCCGCCATGCGTTCAAGCGTGCGCAGGCTCAGGATATCCGAAGTCTCCCCCCGCAGCACCGTCACCGGCAGGCCCGCCAGCGCCTCGAAGGCGGGCCACAGGTCCACGCCCGCGTTGCTGTTGGGCAGCTT
>JAEZBH010000375.1 GCA_023427285.1 Pseudomonadota bacterium | reverse complement strand
CCTGACGCTCGGCTTCCTCAAGCGCGGGCAGCTTTTCCTTCAGCGCGGCCACTTCCGCCATCAGGCTCTGGGCCAGTTCCTCGTTCTTCTGGGCCTTGGCCTGGCCGATCAGCTTGGAGGCCTCGTTGCGGCGGGCCTGCGCCTGCTGCATCTCGGTCAAAACGGCGCGCAGCTCCTGATCGAGCGCGAGGATCTCCCCGCTGAGCGGCGCAAGCCCACGGCGGGCAAGGCCAGCGTCAAAGCCTTCAGGATTTTCACGAATGAAACGAATGTCGTGCATGGCGCGCCTTACGAAATGCTGGTGTTTGACCGGGATATCGTGTGACGCGCCCGCGCCAAAAACTCAAGACCGCAATGTTGGCTTGTGCGATTGGATGCGCTCTCAAGGGGGTATGTTCCCCCCTGAGACCTCAAGTCAGGACGGGCGATCTTCCAGCGTGATGCCCTCGGTTGCCAGTGCGCGCTGCACCGCCGGGCGGGCGGCAAGGCGCTCGGCATGGGCGGCAAGCCGGGGGAAGTCCTGCTGCATGGAAAAGCCCGCCCGGTTGCCCCAGCGGTACATGGTGCCAAGGTAGGGGTCTGCCACCGTGTAATCGCCCACGAGCCAGCCGTCTTCGGGCATCCGCTCCTCGATGTATCGGAAGCAGTTGTAAAACACCGTGCGGCCCTTCTCGATGATGCCGGGGTAGGCGCTGGCGTCGTCCGTATAGCGGTGGGGCCGCATGATGTAGGAAAAGGCGATGTGAACACCGGAGGAGAGGTAGTTCAGCCATTCCAGCATACGGGCGCGCTCCCGCGTGCCGAGCGGCGGCAGCAGGCGGGCCTCGGGGAATTTCTCGGCGATATACTGAAGAATGGCCGGGGCTTCGGTTAAGGAAAAGTCTTCGTCCACCAGCAGCGGCACGCGCCCCTTGGGGTTGAGGGCGAGATAGTCGCTCGACGTTTGCTGGTTGGATGCGAAATCCAGCTTCTCAAGAGTGAAGGGCGCGCTGACTTCTTCCAGAACGATATGCGGAGCAAGCGCGCAGGTGCCGGGGGCGTAGTAAAGCTTCACGGGGGCAGTCTCCATGATCCGGGTTGAGGCGGGTGGGATAACGCGCCGCCACGGGGAACGGAGGTGGAGCGTCGCTCGGGCGCGGCAAGGGTGTCAAGCCGGAGCCATGCCGGTGTCGTCGGGCGGCATTGGGGCGCGTCAAATGGTGTGAATGGCCTGGATTGACCGTTTGGCGCGAGCGGGCCGCCGACCGCTACATCCCGGTTAATTCACAAGTTTTGATCGCCGCCTGGCGCAATTGCCAAGCTGGAGGTCTGGCACTAATGGGGTATAGTACGGCCCGCTGCCCGGAGTTTCGTGGCGTTGGCGTGCTGATTGCTGCGGCTTGCGCCTGCCCCGGGGGCTCTCGGGCGGGAGAGGCTCGGGGGGAGGGGCTATGCTGTTCAACAGCTACGAATTCATTCTTGTGTTCCTGCCCATTGCGCTGGCTGTATTCGTCGGGCTGAAGCGGGCAGGCGCGGGGCATCTGGTGGTGCCGTGGCTGGTGGCGGCCTCGCTGTTTTTCTATGGCTGGTGGAATCCGGCCTACCTCACGCTCATTGGGCTTTCTATCGCGGTCAATTATGGCGCGGGCCTGCTGCTGGGCGGCGAAATCGGCTGGAGTAAAGCATTCGGCCAGACCGTGCGGCGGTGGATTGCCGTTGGCGGTGTTGTCTTCAACATCGGGATGATCGGTTACTTCAAGTACGCCGGTTTTCTGGTGGAGACGATCAATGCCGCCGCAGGCACGGGCTTCTCGCTGGGCGAGGTGCTGCTGCCGCTGGCCATCTCCTTCTTCACGTTCCAGCAGATCGCCTATGTGGTCGATACCTACAAGGGCGCGCCCTGCGAGACCAGTTTCTGGCGCTATGCCCTGTTCGTCAGCTTCTTTCCCCAGTTGATCGCCGGTCCGGTCGTCCATGCCCGCACCGTGCTCCCCCAGTTTGAGCGGCTTGGCTCGCGCACCTATCAGGCGCACAATCTGGCGGTGGGTCTGGCCATGTTCGGCATCGGCCTTGTCAAGAAGGCGGTCATCGCCGACAGCGTTGCGGTCTATGCCAACCCGGTGTTCATCGCGGCAGGCGGCGGGGCGACGCCGGATTTCTTCACCGCCTGGGGCGGGGCGCTGGCCTACACCTTCCAGCTTTATTTCGATTTCTCGGGCTATTCAGACATGGCCATCGGCGCGGCCCTCATGTTCGGCGTGCGCCTGCCGCTCAACTTCAACTCGCCCTACAAGGCGCTTAGCATCAGCGATTTCTGGCGGCGCTGGCACATGACGCTGTCCGCGTTCCTGCGCGATTACCTGTACATTGCACTGGGCGGAAACCGCCGGGGCAAGGTGCGCCGCTATGCCAACCTGATGGCGACCATGGCGCTGGGCGGCCTGTGGCACGGGGCGGGCTGGACCTTCGTGGTGTGGGGCGTTCTGCACGGGGCTTATTTGTGCATCAACCACGGCTGGAATGCGGTGGTGCCCAAGGCCATGCGGCAAGGGGCCGTGTATCAGGTGGCGGCGTGGGGCCTCACCTTCCTTGCGGTGGTGGTGGGCTGGGTGTTCTTCCGGGCGACCAGCTTTGAGGGCGCATGGCGCATACTGGAAGGCATGGCCGGTCTGAACGGCGTTGCCTTGCCTGCGGGGCTTGTCGCCCAGCTCGGACCGCTTGGCGCATGGCTGACCGCGCATGGTTTCAGCGACGTGGCGCTCAGCGGGCAACAGTTCGTGATGTCGTGGGCCTGGATCATTGTGCTCTTGGGCGTGGTGCTGGTTTGCCCCAACAGCCAGCAGATCCTGACGCGCTACCATCCGGCGCAGGAAACCGGGCGTCTGGCGGCACACCCCCGTCTGGCGTGGCGGATGAGCCGGGGGTGGGCGATCGCCTCGGGCGTCATGTTCGCCATCGGCCTGTTCGCGTTGCCGCGCGTGTCCGAATTCCTTTACTTCCAGTTCTGAACGGGAGGCCTCAATGACGGCCAGGCGCTATCTGAGAACGGCGTTTCTGAGCACGGTGCTGACGATTGCCAGCTTCAGCGCCGTGACCGTTCTGGTTGATCCATACGATTACTGGGGGCATCCCCGCATTGAAGGGGTAAATTCCGTCAAGCCAATGGTGCAGACGCACCTGAAGACGGCGAAAAGCCACCAGTATCTCCAGATGCAGCCCAGCACCGTGATTGCGGGCAATAGCCGTGTGGATGTGGGGTTCGATCCCCGAAGCGCCCACTGGCCTGCCGATTTTCAGCCGGTTTATAACTACGGCTTGCCGGGAGAGAGCGCCGCAGGCGTTGTCAGCGTGCTCACGACGTCAATGGCGGAGCATAAGCCTGAGCGGATTTTGCTTGGCGTCGATTTTATCGATTTTCTTCTGACACGGGAGCGGTGGGAGGCGCATGACGGCGGACCGTTGACGCCCGAGCAAACCACATTGAGCGCGAAAGCGCGTCGTGTTGCCGAGACCAGCCTGTCGCTGGATGCGCTGCTCCATGCCGCGCAAACGGTGATGGAGCAGGGGCGGGACAACCCCGCAGACACGCGCCGGGACGGGTTTACGCCGCTGGAGAATTATCACGACCATGTGCGAACGGAAGGCCACGCGGCGCTGTTCGAGCAGCGCAGCCGTGAACTGGTGGCGCGCCTGCTGAAGGAGCCGCGCAAGCTGGAATGGGATGCGCCGGGCGGGAACATGATGTGGACCCGGCTGGAGCAATTTCTGGGACATGCTCAGGCGCAAGGCGTTGAAGTGGTGCTGTTCACCTATCCCTATCACGCGGAATTGCTGGAGGCGCTGCGCCAGACCGGCAAATGGCCCGAGATGCGTCAATGGCTGGAACAGTTGACGGAGCTGGCGGCCCGCAAAGGCGTAACCCTGTGGTCGTTCACGGGATATGACCGGTATTCCACAGAACCTGTGCCCAAACCCGGCGATCGCCTGACCCGGATGCAATGGTATTGGGAAGCCGGCCATTTCAAGGCAAGCCTTGGGGAATTGATGATCGCACGGATGCTGGAGCGCCCGGATGCTCCGTCGGACTTCGGCAAGAAGCTGATACCGGACGAATTGAATGCACTGACGGCGGCTTTGGAGATGGAGGCCGCGGTTTATCGGACCCGGCCCGGTGCGTCGAGCGAGCGGGTTGCGGCCTATGTCAACGCGCTGGGAGGCAGTGCGTTCGCGCAGGCGGATGTGGCGGGAGCCGGTGGCCCTCCTGCTGGCGGGATGTAGGCTTTTAGGGAGCAGCGCGTCGTTCTGCGCCGTTTCAAACACGAAAGGCCACGGCAGGTGCCGTGGCCTTTCTGGTTTTGGGCAGCTCGGGCAAGGTCAGTTGCTGCCCGGCGCGGTGCCTTGGGTGTCGGCAATGGTGCTCTGGCGGTAGTCTCCATCCAGCTCTGCGGCCAGATACGTGAAGGCGGCATAGGCTGCGGTTGACTGGTTGAGACGCTTGCGCTCGATGCGGTCGAGCGTGTCGTCAGGCGTGTGGTGGGTGTCGAAATAATCGCTGCCCTCCAGCGCCAGATTGACGACCGGCACGCCGAGCTGCATCAGCGCGCCGATGTCCGGCCCGCCGTGCGCGGTGTTGTTGCCCCGGTAGATGCCCAGCGGCGTCAGCGCGTTCTGGATCCGCACGATGGACGGGTGCTTGGGGTCTGCCACGCGGGTGTGGAAGGCATAGACCGGGCCCTGGCCGAAGTCGGCTTCGGTGGCGAGGATATGCTTGTTCGCATCGGCCTTGTGCTTCTCCGCATAGGCCTTGGCCCCCAGCAGGCCGTATTCCTCTGCCCCGAACAGCACGACGCGGATGGTGCGCTTCGGCTTTTGCGGCAGGTCGCGGATCAGCTTGGCGGCAGTGGTGACAATGGCAACGCCCGCGCCGTCGTCGATCGCGCCGGTGCCCTGATCCCAGCTGTCCAGATGCCCGCCGATGAGAATGATCTCGTCCGGCTTCTCGCGGCCCTTCACCTCGGGGATGACGTTCTGGCTGGTCACAACGCCGGGGTGGCTGGGCGTGAGCTTGAGCTTCACCTTGACCGTGTGGCCGCGCGCGGCCAGCCGCTCGATCTGCTCGGCATCGGGCGGGGAAATGGCGGCGGCGGGAATTTTCGGCGCGCCTTCGGCATAAACCTGCGAGCCGGTGTGGGGGAAACGGTGGTCATGGGTGCCGAGCGAGCGCAGGAGATAGGCAACCGCGCCGCGCTTGGCGGCTTCCGATGCGCCGGTGCGGCGCACCGGGCCGGCTGCGCCGTAGCCGCTGCCGTCCTGCATCCGCACGGTCTTCTCGGTGACGAGGGCGATCTTGCCTTGAAGCGAGCCCTCGGGCGCGGCCAGCAAGTCGGCATAGCGCCGGAAGATCACGACTTCCGCCTCGATCCCCTCGGGCGGGGTGGCAACGGTGGTGCCAAGGCCCGTCACGACCAGCGGCTGGGGCGACGGGCCGGTGATCTCGGCCTTTTCCTCGCCGCGCAGCCAGCCGGTGATGGTGAAGCTCTCCTGCCGCACGTTCTCGAAACCGAGCTTCTTCAGGTAGCCTTGCGCCCAGTTGGCGGCGCGCTTCTCGGCTTCGGTTCCGGCAAGGCGGGGGCCGATCTCGGTGGTCAGGTCGGTGACGATCTGCATGGGCAGGTCGCTGGCAAGGGCTTTGGCGGACAGATCCGCCGCAATTGCATCGGCAGATTGCATGGCCTTGGCAGGCGGTGCCGCCACCGCCGGAGCGCCTGAGAGAATAACCGGGCTGGCGCCAAGCAGCAGGGCGCCAAGCGCTGAGATAAGGGGTGCTTTCATGATGGTCCCTCCGTTGCGCACCACGTTAGTGGGGACGGGGCGTGGATCGCAACGGGGGTCAGCAAGAAAATTTCACGAAACGGATCAGGCGGCTTCGGGGAGCGTGGCGCAGACCCGGTTTCGTCCTTCCGCCTTGGCGCGGTAAAGGGCGGCATCGGCAATGCCGAGCGATTGGGAAAGGCCGTTGGCTGGCGGGCGGCGGTGATGCGTCAGACCGATGCTGATGGTGACGCGCAGGGGCTCGTCCTTGCCAATGTCGATGCTGAGGGATTCGACCGCGTGGCGCACCCGCTCGGCCATTGCCTTTGCGTCGCGAGGGCAGGTGCCAGCCAGTCTCACTGCAAACTCTTCCCCGCCCAGGCGGCCGAACAGGTCTGTCTTTCGCAACTGCCCGGCAACGGCTGCGGTGACGGCGCGAATGACGATATCTCCGCTCTGGTGCCCGAAGCGGTCATTGATCTGCTTGAAGTGGTCGATATCGATCATGAGCAAGGCAACGCCGCTCTCGTCTTGCGCGGGCTGGAAATCCATGACGGCGCGGGAGCGCGCCAGATAGGCCGGTCGGGCCAGAATGCCGGTCAGGCTGTCGGTCGTTGCCGCCCGCTCCAGCTGATCGAAGAGGACGCGCTGGAGCGCCATGATGTTGGTGACGGTGAGCGGCCCCAGAACCAGAACGGAAATGCCGATGCGGAAGGAGGCCGTGCCGTCGATGAAGTCATAGCTTTCCGGCACAAACATCAGCCCCGAAGCCTGTGCGGCCAGCATGATGACGCTGAAAACCAACATGATGAGGCTCATGGAAAACAGGCTGTAGGTCATGGCGCACCACAGCAGCGCGGGCACGGAAAAGGCGATGGCACCGGGGCCGCCAATCGCGATGGACGCGGCAACCGACAGGCAGAGCGAGGCGGCGGGCGCCAGATGCAGCGCGAGCTTTTTCAAAGGACGCCGGAGCGGGGCGATGAGGCTGCGCGTCGCCTCAAGGCTCATGGTCAGGATAACCGGCAGTACGATGGCATAGTTGAGAAGCTCGGCCGTGAACCAGTAGGTCAGCCCGTTCAGAACGGAGCGGTCGAGCAGGAAGGGGGCAAGCCCGCAGCCAACCAGCGATGCCGTGGTGGCGGAGGTGGCGCAGATGACAAACAGATGCAGCATCGACATGGGGCGACGCAGCTTGCGGTCTTCATCCTCCAGAAGGGAGAAGCCAAAATAGCCGCAGGCAACGCCCGCCAGATTGGATACGGTGAGCCAGAGGTTTGTGATCGGCGCATCGCCGCTCAGGTGTCCGGCAAGAAAATACCCCGCAAAAGCGGCCAGCAGCCCAAGGGGGCGGGCCAGCGCGGGCCGTGTGACGAGCAGGCCGAGAAGGATGGCGTTTGCAGGCCAGATGACGGCCAGAAACCCGACCGGGCGCGTGTATATGCCCAGCATGGATGCCGCAAAAACAACAGCGCCCAACCAAAAAATGGCGATAGCATCATTAGCCTGGAGTAATTTTGCAAGGCGCGGGGCAGCCCCATGATCGTTTGCTTCGTGGTTCATTTTTCGGAACCTGAAAATTTTAGCAACAAACGTGCAGGCTATGCCGAAAAACTAATATTATTTCCAGACCGAACGGTGGGTTGGGGGTGCGACATTCAGGTATCTGGTTGCTTCCGGTAATCGTTATTGCGCCGGTTTCCCCAAAATAAACTTCGGCATGTTCGGCAGGAGGCGGGCCTAAAGACGGGGCAGGGGCGGGCCTGACTTGCGGGGCTGCATGCGCTCCGGCCCCGCATCCGCCGCAGTTGAGCCGAGCATCAGGCTCGCCAGCATGATCGAGGCTGCAAGGCCGCCCAAGGCCAGCCCGAAAGCACCCGCAAGGCCAAGCAGGCTCCAGAGGCCGCCATCCAGAACGGCGTATCCAAGATTGGAGAGGTTCTCCAAAAGGCAAATCGTCAGGAGAATCTGGCCGGCACATGCGCCGAGTAAAAACGCGCGCGCGGTTGCAATGTGGGGGTGATTGGCCGAATCAGAGCTGCGCATCCGTGCCCTCCTTGATGCTCAAGGGCTCCTCAGGCAGGGTGCGGCCTCCTCTCGGGTTGTTAAGCGGCGCGACGTTCGCTATCTGAACCCAACAACGGCTGCCAGACATCAGGATATCCATGAGCTATCAATACGTTTACGTCATGAAAAACTTGTCCAAGACCTATCCCGGCGGGAAGCAGGTCTTGAATAATGTAACGCTCAGCTTCTTGCCTGGTGCCAAGATCGCCATCATCGGCGTCAACGGCGCGGGTAAATCGACGCTCATGAAAATCATGGGCGGGCTGGATACGGAATTCACCGGCGAGGCCTGGGCCGCAGATGGCGCACGCGTGGGATATCTCTCGCAGGAGCCGGAGCTGGATCCGAACAAGGATGTCCGCGGCAACGTGATGGACGGCGTTCGCCCTGTTGCCGACCTCATCGAGCGTTACAACGAAATTGCCGCCAAGATGGGCGATCCGGGACCGGATGACGATTTCGACGCGCTCATGACGGAAATGGGCGAGCTTCAGGAAAAGATCGACGCGGTTGACGGCTGGACGCTCGACAACCAGCTCGAAATCGCCATGGACGCTCTGCGCTGCCCGCCGGCGGATGCTGACGTGACCAAGCTTTCGGGCGGTGAGCGCCGCCGCGTGGCGCTGTGCCGCCTGCTCTTGGAAAAGCCGGACCTGCTGCTGCTCGACGAACCGACCAACCACCTCGACGCGGAATCCGTGGCGTGGCTGGAAAAGCACCTTCAGGACTACAAGGGCACGGTCATTCTCGTCACCCACGATCGCTACTTCCTCGACAACGTGGTGTCGTGGGTGCTCGAACTCGATCGCGGCCGGGGCATTCCGTTCGAGGGCAACTATTCGGCATGGCTGGAAGCCAAGCAGAAGCGCCTGTCGCAGGAAGAGCGTGAGGATGCTGCCCGCCAGAAAGCGATCTCGGACGAGCTGGAGTGGATCCGCTCGAACCCGAAGGCGCGTCAGGCCAAGTCCAAGGCGCGTATCAAGGCGTTCGACGAACTGGTGAAGGCGCAGGGTGATCGCGCTCCGGGCCGGGCGCAGATTCTCATCCAGACCCCGCAGCGTCTGGGCGACACCGTGATCGAGGTGAACAACCTCACCAAGTCGTTCGGCGACAAGCTGTTGATCGACAACCTGTCGTTCAGCCTGCCGCCGGGCGGCATCGTGGGCGTGATCGGTCCGAACGGCGCGGGCAAGACCACGCTGTTCCGTATGCTGCTGGGGCTGGAACAGCCGGATGCGGGCACCATCCGCATCGGCGACACCGTGGAGCTGGGCTATGTGGACCAGAGCCGCGATGCGCTCGACCCGAACAAGAACGTTTGGGAAGAAGTGTCCGGCGGGAACGACATGTTCTACTTCGGCAAGCACCAGCTCTCGACCCGCGCTTATGTGGGCGCATTCAACTTCCGCGGTCCGGACCAGCAGAAGAAGGTCGGCCAGCTTTCGGGCGGTGAGCGCAACCGCGTTCACATGGCCAAGATGCTGGCGCGGGGCGGCAACGTGCTGTTCCTCGACGAACCGACCAACGACCTCGACGTGGAAACCCTGCGTGCGCTTGAAGAGGCGCTGGAGAACTTTGCAGGCTGCGCCGTGGTCATCAGCCACGATCGCTTCTTCCTCGACCGTCTGGCCACGCACATTCTCGCCTTCGAGGGCGACAGCCATGTGGAGTGGTTCGAGGGCAACTTCCAGGCGTATGAGGAAGATCGCATCCGCCGCTTCGGTGAAGAGGCGACCCGCCCGCACCGCATTACGTATAAGAAGCTGACCCGCTAAACGGTTTCAGCTTTAAGCAAAAAAATAAGGCCCGGGGCTGCTGCTCCGGGCCTTGTTATTTTCAGGCGCTTTGTCGGCAAGCCCGTCAGGCAGGGGTTCCGTTGGCGTTGTATTGGGTAACGTTGGTGCCGCAGTTGGACTTTGCGGTTGTGCCGTCTGCGGTAATGACGCCGAAGCTGAGCGAGCGCGGCATATAAATAGCAACGTGGGTGATCGTTGTGTTCCTGTCGAACAGCTTGTCGAACAGGAGCGGCTTGTAGGTCATCGAGGCCTGGGCGACTACGGTGATGGCGTTGTCTTCCAGCGTGATATTGCGCGGCAGCACGACGTTCTTGTTGTTGTTCGAGCCGATTTCGCTGGTCACGGTCACCTTGTTGCCATCGCATCGTTGCCAGAGGATGGAATTGCCGACATTGCTCCCACCGCCACGCACGGCCGTGATGTAGATGCGCCCGTCCTCCAGAATGTTCATCGGGTTGGTGATCATGTTGGCGGCCAGAAACAAGTCTGAAATCTGGCTTTCAAGCACGCCGACCGGAGACTGGGCGGTGAGGTCCGCCAGCGTGGTCGCAACGCGCGTCACCTTCATGCGCGCCATGGTGTAGTTGGCCAGTTCCAGCCCGCCGGTCAGCAGCAGGATCAGAACCGGCATCGTGAACGCCAGCTCGACAAAGCTGAGGCCGCGCTGGTCGCGGCGCAGACGGCGGATGAACCGGTTGAGCGCGATCATCATGGGCGTGGCCTTTTCATGCTCAGGACTCGCACTCGTACGGCTCATTGCGCACGACGGTGCTGGCTGACAGGGTCATGAACTCTTTGCCGCCGAGAAGTGGCAAGTTGAGGAAGAGGGTTTTGGCCTTAACTTCGGCCCGGTACAGAACAACGTCTCCGGGGCCGCCCAGATCGCCGGACTTGCCCTGGTCTTCCGACCATTCGCCGTCCCCGTTGATATCGAGGAAAGAGTCACCGGGATCGTATTGCCCGTTGCCGTTGACATCGAGGGTCAGCGGCTCGGGCTTGCCGACGGAGCCGAAGCCGTTGGCATAGGAGCGGGCTTCGATTGTGAGGCTTGTCCCATCCACGTTGAACGGCGCCATGGCCTTGTGGATTTCCGCTTCAATCAGATCTGAGCGATCTTGCGAGCAGCCTGCGGATTTGGTGATGGCATCGCGCGCGGCATCGCGCACGGCGCCGTTCAGATTGGCCTGCTTCAGTGTCTGGTAGCCAAGGTCAAACCCGCCGAGCAGCAGCATGGCAAGGATGGGAAAGCCCAGAGCAAATTCAACCGTGTAGGTGCCCGACTGGTTGCGAGAGAGGGCGCGGAGAAATCTCTTCATGCGATTGCCCCCACTACTCGACGAGGTGCAGCTGGACGAGATCGACCGCGATCATGCGGAACGCATCCTTCAGCGCAGCAGGACTTGCCGTGTCGAAGAAATAGCGCGGGCTCGTCGCGCAGGTGCGATAGAGATTGCGGGTCAACTGGTCACTTGCATCGATTGCAAACGCGATGGTGTACACGCGGATACCATCCTTGCGCGCCGCCTCGCACACCATCTGCAAGCGATGGGACATTTGGTTTTCGGCTGCGATGGCCGAGCTTTCACTGTTGATATCAGTGCTCAATTTATTGGTGAGAACGGCTTCTCGCGGCAAGCGATAGGCTGTGTATTGGCCGTGCCCAATTTTGAGCGGCAGCCCCTGATCGTCCTGTGCATCTCGCTTCAAACCAGACAGGCTGTCATTATCGTCTTTGTCGGTGATGTAATTGATCTCGCCGTCAGTCATGAGAATGATGGCTTCGACCTCGGGCTTTTCACTGGGGTTATCCGGCACGATGTTTTTGAACAGGTGCGGTGCGCGCAGCATGCGGTAGGCCCAAGCCATGCCGAGGTTGCTGTGCGTGCCCCATCCGGGCCAGACGGCGTGATTGTTGTTATCAATCCAGTTTTTCAAGGAAGCAGGCGTAGCTCCCCATTTTGGTGGCAGCGCTTCAGCTGGGCAATCTGCATTGGGTGAAGGGCTCGTTTTAGAGGCGGGATTCCAAG
>JAEZBH010000369.1 GCA_023427285.1 Pseudomonadota bacterium | reverse complement strand
ACCGTGCAGGACGTGGCGCTCGCCACCGGCTACGAGATTTTTCAGGGCGATGCCTTTGTAAAGCGCATTCGCTTCTCGGACGCGTTTTTCAACCACCTGATGCGCCATTCCGTGCCGCTGGATGAGCGGGCGCTCGCCCAGTTGCGCGACAATGCGACAGCGATTGACCTTTATACCTGGCTTGCGTTCCGCCTGCCGAATGTGGACGGCGAGATCGCGGTGGAGTGGGAGCGGGTGCGCAAGGCCCACTTCGGGCTGGAATCCCCGCGCATGCGCGACTTCCAGCGCGCCATTCGCGATGCGTGGATTCGCGTGCAGGCGGTTTATCCTGCGGCCCGGGCCGATTTCAGCCGCCCGGATATGGTGGTGCTGCGCGAGTCAGCCCCTCCGGTTGAAAAGGATTTCCTGCCGCGCCGCAGCCATCTGACGCCGATCGCGCCGCCCATGGAAGCTATGGTGCGCGCGGGTGAAGGCTTTGAGACCGCTGCCATCAAGGCGCCTGCAAAAGCCTCCGGCGCCAAGGTCATCGATGACGACATGACCTTTCCGGAAGGCAGCCTCGGATTTGGCGGACCTGCCGAGAAAAAGCTGCGGGAAATCGCGCTTGATCTTGGCGGCGGTTGGGATGTGGACCGCATTGCCGATGAATTCCGCAAAATCATCCGCACCCGTCCAGATGAACTGAAGGGCGCGGAACTTGTTCGCTGCTGGTCCGGTTTCTGCCGGTCCTATGCGGATCGACGTTCGGCAAAAGTCTGATTTTTTGTTCTGAATTCTTGGCTGTCAGGGAAGGGGGCTTGTCCCCCCTTTTGCGGAGCCATGCTTGAAATCAAGTCAGGCGCGCTCAATGATGGCGGCGATATTTCCCCCTGTCGCAGGTCATTGATTTTAAACAGTTTATATCAATTTAAATTGCAACAGTTTTAAACATATCGTCGATATTCGACCATATCCTCTCTTGCCATGAGGGGCGGCGCTTCGGCACCCTGACCGGGTTATTTTCCTTATTCTTATTTCAGTCTGGTGCGTGGATTTTCAGCTCCCCTTTATTTCGTCGCGCAGGAGAGAGCATGCGCGTTCTCACCGTTTTCGGCACGCGCCCTGAAGCCATAAAAATGGCCCCGGTCATAAAAGCGCTGGATGCCTGTCCAGGCATCACGCACGCGGCGTGCGTTACCGGCCAGCACCGGCAAATGCTTGATGATGTGCTTTGTGTTTTCAGCATTAACCCGGCGTTTGATCTGAACATCATGACGCCGGGGCAGGATCTGGCGTCCGTCACCAGCGCCGTTCTGGCCGGTGTGGTCGGGGTGATTGATGCCTTCCGCCCGGATTGGGTGCTCGTGCAGGGCGACACGACATCGGCTTTTGCCGGTGCTTTGGCGGGCGCTTATCAGAAATGCCGTATCGCCCATGTGGAGGCAGGCCTGCGAACGGGCAACCTTGCCGCGCCCTGGCCGGAGGAGGCGAACCGCAGGCTGATCGCCCCGCTTGCGTCCCTGCACTTTGCGCCAACTCAGGTTGCTGCTGAAAATCTGCGTCGTGAGGGCGTAGCGGAGGCCAGTCTGCTCATCACCGGCAACACCGTGATTGATGCGCTTTTGCTTGCGGCATCCCGGCTTGAGGCAGACGATCTGCTGCGGGCCCGGCTCAACGCGCGCTTTGCGTTCCTTGATCCGTCAAAGCGGCTGGTGCTGGTCACCGGCCATCGGCGGGAAAATCTGCAAGGGGGGCTCGTGCAGGTGTGCCAGGCGCTGGCGCAGATCGCCTGTGAGCGGGACGACGTTGAATTCGTCTATCCGGTTCACCTCAATCCCGGCGTGCAGTGGGTGGCGCAGACAACGCTTGGCGGCTGCGGCTCCGTCCATCTCATCCCGCCGCAGGACTACCTCTCGTTCGTGTACCTGATGCAGCGGGCGTCTCTCATCGTCACCGATTCCGGCGGCATTCAGGAGGAAGCGCCGGGGCTGGGCAAGCCGGTGCTCGTGACGCGAGACATCACGGAACGCCCGGAGGCCGTGGAGGCGGGCACCGCGCGGCTGGTCGGCACTTCCAGCGCCGGGTTGAAAGCGGCGATTTTACAATTGCTTGATGACCAGCAGGCCTACCGGGCCATGGCGCAGGCCCGCCATCCGTTTGGAGACGGGCAGGCGGCGCGGCGGATCGTTGAGCGGCTTGGGGCCTATGGCTGAACCAGCACTTCTCAGGGCGCGGCGCGAAAAGTCAGCGGAGCTGAAATCCGCCATCAAGAAATCAAAAAAGCTCGGGCGTTATCAGGATAAGGCTGCCTGAACGGAGGGGGGCTGTTCGTCCGGGCCTACCGATCTAAGTAAAACAGGCTAACCTTTCGGCTGTTTACGGAGGTGTCTGTCGTCGTGCCTGAGTCTTCTCCTGTTCTTGTTGCTGATATTGGCGGCACCAATGCGCGGTTCGCATTGACGAACATATCAACGTCCGGTGCGCCGGTGCTGGAACAGGTGCGTCGCTACAAGGCGGCGGACTTTCCATCATTTTCCGATGCGTTGATCCAGTACCATAAAGAGACGGCCCATGTTTCCGCCCGTCCCCGTCGGGCCGTGTTCGCGGTTGCAACCGCTGTACTTGGAGACCAGATCAAGCTCACCAACAGTCCGTGGGCGTTTTCCATCGAGGAAATACGCCGTGCCTTCGCGTTGGAGAGTCTGGCGCTCATCAATGATTTTCAGGCGGTCGGCCATGCGATCCGCCACCTCACGCCGGACAAGCTGGCGCCGATAGGACCTGCCATACCATGGGCCAAAGCCGATCATCGCGTTGACAGAACCTGCGCCGTCCTTGGGCCGGGCACGGGTCTTGGCGTCTGCCTGTTCGCGGTGAGGGAAGGGCGCTCGCTCGTTCTGCCGTCCGAGGCCGGGCATATCGGCTTTGCGCCGTATGACCCGCTGGAAATCGAGGTTCTGCGGGTGCTGCAAGCCCGGCATGGGCGGGTGTCGAATGAGCGGCTGGTGTCCGGCCCCGGCCTTGCGGCGTTGCATGATGCGCTGTGCCAGATCGAGGGGCTGTCGCCGCCCGGCCTTAGTCCCGAGGCCATTACTGCGGCTGCCGCCAGTGATCCAGAGGGCGCTGAGGCCCGCACATTGCGCCTGTTCTGCTCCATCTATGGGGCCATTGCCGGCGATATGGTGATGGCGTTCGGGGCTTGGGATGGGGCCTTGCTGGTCGGCAAGCTGTCGAACCTGCTTTTGCCTGCTTTGAGGGAAGGGGGCTTTCGGCAGCGCTTTGAGGACAAGGGGCGCTTCGCAGCCACCTTGCGGTCGGTGCCGACCCCTGTGG
>JAEZBH010000315.1 GCA_023427285.1 Pseudomonadota bacterium | reverse complement strand
GCGAAAATGTCATGAGCACCCTGACGAGCTGGATCACCGTGACGTCCCAGTACATCGGCACCCCGCCGGCAGAAGTGCCGGAGCCGGGCACCATCGCCCTGCTGGGCTTCGGTCTGGCCGGTGCCGGCTTCAGCCTGCGCCGCCGCCGCAAGTAAGCAGGCAGCACAGCCAAAGAAAAAGAGCGTCCCTCGGGACGCTCTTTTTTTATGCTTTCGTTATTCCGACGCGGCTTCGGGCTCCTCGCCGTCCCACCCGCACGCCTTGAGCGCATCGGCCATGCCGGGCGGCGGCGGGGCGACGACGGTGATGGGCTGGGCGGTCTCGGTCAGCCTCAAGGACACTTCCCGCGCGTGCAGCAGCATGGAGGCGCCCGAGGTCAGGCCATCGCCATACTGCAAGTCACCTGCAATCGGGTGCCCCAAACTGGCGCAGTGCACGCGCA
The DNA here is from genome assembly GCA_023427285.1 of Pseudomonadota bacterium. Classification (GTDB taxonomy): domain Bacteria; phylum Pseudomonadota; class Alphaproteobacteria; order Sphingomonadales; family Sphingomonadaceae; genus Pedomonas. The sequence goes on along the minus strand of JAEZBH010000315.1, from coordinate 2,831 downwards.
ACTGGTGGGTGCGGCCGGTCTCGGGCGTCAGCTCCAGCCATGAGCGGCGCTGGCTCTTGCCCAGCACCCGATAGCGGGTGACAGCTGCATCGCCATCAGCGGCGGGAATCATCCGCCAGCCCGCCTCCTTGCTGGAGATCTTGCGCAAGGGAGCCTCGATGGTGCCCTCGTCTTGCGACAGGTGACCTTCCACCACCGCCCAGTAGGTTTTCTTAACCGCCTTTTCCGCGAACAAGAGGCCAAGCTGGCGGATCGACTTGGGATGCCGCCCCAGCACGAGGCAGCCGCTGGTGTCCCGGTCCAGCCGGTGGACGGGCTGCGGCAGACGCTGAAAACCGAAGGTCAGCATCGGCAGCCAGTCCTCAAGGCTGTAGGGCGTCTTGGGGCCGCGATGCACCGCAAGCCCTGCCGGTTTGTTCAGCACGATGACGTGGGCATCGATATAAAGAACCCGGCTTTCCACCTCGTCAGGCGTCGCTCCGCCGCGACCCTCTGGCGTGCGATTGCCAACACGGTTATAGGGACGCCCAGATTGTTGCCCTTTTCGGCGCGGATTGCCGCGCCCTGCCCGGTTTAAGGCTTTTTGCATGTCTGCCACACCCAAATCACTTCCGACACCGCCAAAGGTCGGTCTCGTCTCTCTAGGCTGTCCGAAGGCATTGGTCGACTCCGAACGGATTCTGACCAAGCTGCGCTCGGACGGTTACCAGATCAGCCCGGACTATGACGGCGCGGACGTGGTGCTGGTGAACACCTGCGGCTTCCTCGACAGCGCGAAGGAAGAATCGCTTGAAGCCATCGGCGAGGCCATTTCCGAGAACGGCAAGGTGATCGTCACCGGCTGCCTCGGCAAGGAAGCCGACCTGATCCGCGAGCGCTTCCCCGACGTGCTGGCCATCACCGGCCCGCAGCAGTATGAGGAAGTTGTCGGCGCGGTGCATAACGTCGTCTCGCCGTCGCTGGGCAAGTTTGTGGACCTCGTGCCCGAGCAGGGCATCAAACTGACCCCGCGCCATTACAGCTACCTGAAGATTTCCGAGGGCTGCAACCACCGCTGCACCTTCTGCATCATCCCCTCCATTCGCGGCGATCTGGCCTCGCGCCCGGTCAACGCCGTGCTGCGCGAGGCGGAAAAGCTGGTGGCGGCGGGCTCGAAGGAGCTGCTGGTCATCAGCCAGGACACCTCCGCCTATGGCCTTGACCTTCGCCACGCCACCGCGCCGTGGAAGGGCCGCGAGGTGCGCGCGCACATGACCGACCTTGCCCGGGAACTCGGCGAGCTTGGCGCATGGGTGCGCCTGCACTACGTGTACCCCTATCCGCACGTGGATGAGGTGATCCCGCTGATGGCGGAGGGCAAGATCCTGCCCTACCTCGACATTCCCTTCCAGCACGCCTCGCCGTCCGTTCTGAAGAACATGCGCCGCCCGGCCAACACCGACAAGGTGCTGGACCGGATCAAGCGCTGGCGCGACATCTGCCCCGACATTACGCTGCGCTCCACCTTCATCGTCGGCTTCCCCGGCGAGACGGAAGACGACGTGAAGTACCTGCTCGACTGGCTGTCCGAAGCCCAGCTCGACCGCATCGGCTGCTTCAAGTACGAGGCCGTTGAAGGCGCAACCGCAAATGAGCTGCCGGGCGCGGTGCCCGAAGAGGTGAAGCAGGAGCGCTGGGAGCGCTTCATGGCGCACCAGCAGGAAATCTCCGCCGCAAAGCTGGAAGCCAAGATCGGCCGCACACTCGACGTCATCATCGACGAGGCGGACGATGAAGGCGGCGCGTCGGGCCGCTCCAAGGCCGATGCGCCGGATATCGACGGGCAGGTGCATTTGCGCGACGCGCAAGGCTACAAGGTCGGCGATATCGTTTCGGTTCTGGTAGAAGACGCTGACGAGTACGATCTCTACGGCGTTCCGGTCAGCGCCGCATAACAACCACCAGCCAGAAGGAGGAGCTTCCATGTTTCAGGATCTGATCGAGACCGACAGCCAGCAGGAAGCCCTCTCCCTCTGGGTGGTCGATGAAACCACCTACCCCGCCTGGAAACAGGGACGGGACGCCATGACCGCACGCTGGCTAGACGCCAGCGGCTTCAAGCCGAAGGCCGGAGAGGTCATGCTGCTGCCCGCGACTGACGGCGCATCCCTCGGCGCGGTGCTGGGCGTGAAGAACGCCGCGGCGCTTGGCCCGTGGGATCTGGCTCCCGCCGCCGCCAGGCTGTCTGCCGGGCGCTACAGGCTGGAACTCCCCGCCTCCGCCATTGGCCAGTCGCTCATCGGCTGGCTGCTCGCCCACTATCGGTTCGACCGCTACAAATCAGACGCAAGCGCCCCTGAGGCGCGCGTTCTCGTCGTGCCGGAAGGTGCCTCGCTTGAGGACGCACAGCGGCTGGCAAGCGCTGCTGCTCTGGTGCGCGATCTGGTCAACACCCCCGCCAGCGACATGGGCCCCGAAGCGCTGGCGAACGCCGTGCGCGCAACCGTTGAGCCTTACGGCGCGAGCGTCAGCCTGACCGTGGGCGATGACCTGCAGGCGCAGAATTTCCCCGCCGTCCATGCGGTTGGCCGGGCCTCCAGCCAGCCGCCGCGCCTCATCGACGTGACGTGGGGCGATGAAGCCAACCCCAAGCTCACCTTGGTGGGCAAGGGCGTAACGTTCGACACCGGCGGGCTCGACATCAAGCCGTCGTCCGCCATGCTGCTGATGAAGAAGGACATGGGCGGCGCGGCCCACGCGCTGGCGCTGGCCCGCCTTGTGATGGAAGCAAAGCTGCCGGTGCGGCTGCGGCTCATCATCCCGGCGGTGGAAAATGCCGTTGCGGGCAACGC
>JAEZBH010000210.1 GCA_023427285.1 Pseudomonadota bacterium | reverse complement strand
TTACGGTGCCTACTTCCGCGATCCGGACGGCAACAAGTTCGTTGTCTGCCACTGGCCGGGCTGATCTTCTGGTCAGCGGCAAAATGAACGAGGCCGTGCATTTGCCCGGCCTTTTTCGTTACGCAGCGCTTGCAAGACCCGGCAGCAGATGCGCGGTCATCACAGCGCGGGCCTTGTCCGTCAGCGGTACCGGACGGCGCGTTTCAGGGTCGATGTTCACCAGAACGCCCTGAGCGGTTGCCACACACTTGCCATTGACGAACAGCCCCTGCCCCAGCGTGTAGGAGGTGCGCCCCACCCGCACCACGCCAGTGCCGACCTCAACCGTGCCCGGAAAATGCGTCTCGGCCCGAATGTTGATCTCGACCCGCGCCAGCACGCCGCCGAAGGTCGCATCCCCATCCGCCATCAGGCTGCGGCCGAAATGCACGCGCCCCGCCTCGCAGTAAACCGCATAGGCCGTGTTGTTCACGTGGCCCACCATGTCGGTGTCGGAGAAGCGGATGTTCTCCTGCGTGAAGTGCGAGAAGCTCTCCCGATTTTGCAGGACCTGCTCGATATCCGTCTCGCGCACTGCCGACATGACGCCCCCCGTCTGCTTCAAAACTGAACCGGGCCCCCTCTAGCGCCAGTCCCGCGCTGCTGTCGAGCCCCCCGGATGCGCGAATCCCGAGACAGCGCCGCTGCGCTGTGGCACAAGCGGCCCCGTTACCTGACAGCCTGCAAGGACGAACCATGCTCCAGATCTACGTCGATGCCGATGCCTGCCCGGTCAAGGCCGAGGTCATCCGCGTTGCCGAGCGGCATGGCGTTCAGGTTTACATCGTCTCGAATGGAGGCATTCGCCCCAGCGGCCACCCGCTGGTGAAGGAAGTGACCGTCCCCGGCGCGTTCGATGCGGCGGATGACTGGATTGTCGAGCAGGTGGCGGCGGGCGATATCGTCATCACGTCCGACATCCCGCTGGCCTCGCGCTCGCTTGAGAAGGGCGCAGCCGTGCTCGGTCATACCGGCAAGCCGTTCAGCAAACAGAACATCGGCATGGCCCTGGCCATGCGCGATGTCATGGCGGACCTGCGCGCCATGGGCACGGTCAGCGGTCACAACGCCAGCTTCACCGGCGCAGACCGCTCCCGCTTCCTGAACGAGCTTGAACGCACCATTCAGCAGGCCAAGCGTCGCCCGAGGGGCTGAGACGCCTCAGCTGCCCTCCTCTCACCCGCCCAGCAACGTGCAGGCCAGAAACGCCCGCGATGCCGCCGCGGCGATCTCCGGTTCGGCCACATCGAACACGATATCGATGGCCCGTTCCAAATTCTTGCGGCTCGGCTCCACGTCGCCTGCGCGATTGGCCCCGCCCACCAGCTTGGCCACCCTCTGCATCTGCGAGGCGCTGAGCCGCTCATCCATGCTGTCCGCCATGCAGGTGGCCTGACGCTGGGACAGGCCCAGCGAATTCAGGCCCGTTGCCACCTGCTGACGCGGCGTTGCGCAGCCGGCCAGTCCAAAGCCCACAAGTCCAACGCCCACAGCGAGCCCCAGAATCGCGCCCGCTGCACCGAACCGCTTCATTGTCATGATTACTCCAACTGAATTTTCGGGCGTGCGGATGCCGACTCCCTCAGCGCCGCACGTCGCTGCGAAACAGCGACATGCCAATGAGGCTGACCAGACCAACCACGATGGAGCCGAGCAGCGCCGGGAAGAACCCGTCAACCGTCATCCCGTCCAGCATGTAAGCCACCAGGCCAAACATGCCCGCATTGATGACGAAGAGGAACAGGCCGAACGTGAGCAGCGTGAGCGGCAGCGTGAACAGAATCAGCAGCGGCCGGATCAGGAAGTTTACAATGACCAGCAGCAGCGCGGCCCACACGAACGTCATCGTGCCAGAAATATGCACGCCGGGGATAAGATGCGTTGCAACCCAAAGGCCGCCGATCACGCACAAGATCCGGATCAGAAATTCCCGCATGTCCTGTAGTCTCCCTAACTGCCCCCCCGATAACGGGATATGGCGCATCATCTGCACTGGTTATCGCCCCGCCTGAACGGGGCCGTCGTCAAACACCGGGGAAAGCGCGAAAAACGGCGCTTCTTTTCAACGCCTTCAGAAACAACAGCATAACCGACCAGCCCCGCCGCGACCATAAAAAACGGGCAAATTCAGATATCTCTGTAACTCGGTTCCCTATGGTGCGTTTCCCTGAAGTCTGCTAAATGAGTCGCCGGATCTAGGGCTTTCTTTCGTACGGAAATACTGCCCGAAAGATCGGGCACTACCAAATTTGAAGGAAAGACTGATGCCTACGGGAACCGTGAAGTGGTTCAATGTTGAAAAGGGTTACGGCTTTATCCAGCCGGACGATGGCAGCGCAGACGCATTTGTGCACATTTCGGCCGTCGAGCGTTCGGGTATGCGGGTTCTCGTGGAAGGCCAGCAGGTCGAATACGAACTGGGCATGTCGCGCCAGGGCAAGCCTGCTGCACAAGATCTGAAGGTTATCGGCGGTCCGTCCCCGGAAGAAGCCGAAGCTATGGCTCCGCGTCCGCGGCGTGACTTCGGCGATCGTCCGGGCGGCGGCGGCGGTTTCCGCAGCGGTCCGCGTTCGGGCGGCGGCTTCGGTGAGCGTTCGGG
>JAEZBH010000209.1 GCA_023427285.1 Pseudomonadota bacterium | reverse complement strand
CAGCACGCCCGAGAGGCTGGCTGCCGCGGCATAACGCTCTGGGTAGGTCAGCGCCAGCTTGAACGCCCCATACCCGCCCATCGACAGCCCAGCCACAAAGTTATCTTCCCGCCGCGCGGAGAAGTGGAAGAATTCGCGCATCAGCGCGGGCAGTTCATCGGCCACATAGTCGAAGTAGCGGCCACCGGCGACCATGTTGGTGTAATAGCTCACCTGCACGGCGGGCATCACCACCGCCAATCGAAGCGGTGCTACGTAGCGCTCGATCGATGTCCGCCGCTGCCAGATGGTGTGATCATCCGACCCGCCGTGCAAGAGCCACAGCACGGGCAGGTTGCCCGAGGCCGCGCTGCCCGCCTGCCCGACTCCCTGCTGCCGCTGGGGCAGGATCACATCCGCCTGGCAATAGAGTCCGAGTGTAGAGGAGTAGAAGGAGAGGTGGGCAAGGGGCATGGGTTAATTCCGCTTCTTTTTTACTTTGCCTGTTCGATAAACCCAGCCAGGTCTTTTTTCATCTGCACCAGAGCAGGCTGGTGGATGTACATCATGTGACCGGCTTCGTAATATGCCATGCTGAGATTGCCGCGCAGGGTTTCATCGAGCCCCAGGTGGTTGAACACGTACTCCGTTGCGAAGTAGGGGGTCGCCAGATCGTAATAGCCGTTGGCGATGAAGACTTTCAGGTGCGGGTTGATGGTCATGGCCTGGCGCAGTGTTTCGCCAACATAGACGTGCTGGTTTTCATGCTCGGCGTACGACCAGGGGTGTACTTTTCCGGTGAGGATTTCGTAGGAGATGTCTTTTTCAAAATGCAGTTCCCGGCGCACGTAGTCGTACAACCCGGCGGTGTACGGCCCGATAAGGTTGGTGTACGAGGGGTCGTTGTAGGTGCCCTCGCCGAGCGTATCCTTATCGATGCCCAGGAAGCGGCTGTCGAGCCGTCCGACGGTGCGGCCCCGGCTGCGTAAAAGCTCCTTGAAGAAGCGGAAGTCGGACACGCGCAGATTCGAACGGTCCAGATAGTCGGCGGAAATGCCGGTATAGCGTGCCAGCTTCTCGATGATCGCCGAACGCGCTTCGCCAGAGAGCGCCGCGCCCTTCAGCAAGGCTGGGGCGTATTCGTCGACGGCGAACGCTTCCACCTCCGCCAGCAGATTCTCCAGGGTTCCGGCATCTTGCAGTGCGCCGTGATACCAGGCCGTGGCGGCGTAGGAGGGCAGGAACAGCACGTAGGGCAGCTCGTTGCCGGGGGTAAAGTCGATGGTGCCAAAATCGAGAACGGTTGAGACCAGCATGATGCCGTTCAAATACATGCCGTGCCGCTGCTGCAGGTAGCCGGAGAGCGCGCTGGCACGGGTGGTGCCGTAGCTTTCACCAATGAGGAACTTGGGCGAGAGCCAGCGGTTGTAGCGGGTAGTGTACAGGCGGATAAAATCGCCGACGCTTTCAATATCCTTCTTGAACCCATGGAACTGCTTGCCCTTTTCGCCATCCGCCGGGCGGCTGTAGCCCGTACCTACGGGATCAATAAACACCAGATCGGTCGTATCCAACAGAGAGTATTCGTTATCCGTCAGCCGGAAGGGCGGTTTGGGCAGTCCGCCTTCCTCCTGCATCACCACCCGCCGCGGACCCAGCAGGCCCATGTGCAGCCACACCGACGAAGACCCCGGCCCGCCGTTGAACGAAAAGGTCAGCGGGCGCCCGGCTGGGTTTTCTTCCCCATCCTTCACGTAGGCGACGAAGAAAAACTGCGCTTTGGGCGTTTCACCTTCGTAATCCTTCTCGCGGTCGGTCTCCTCTTTCAGCACTACCGTGCCGGCGGTGACGGTGTATTTTAATTCAACGCCGCCAATGGTGATCTGGTGGTGGGTGATGACGAGGTGGTCTTTGATCTCGGGCTTGTCTTTCTTTTCGTCTTTGGGATCGGTGGGTTTGATTTCAATGGTCATGGGGGAGCTCCGGGTGTTGGTTGTGAATTCGTCAGGCGAAAGGATCGTGCCTATTATTTTTATGTTCGTTGTTTGTGCGACGCAGTCACACAAACAACGAACATAAAAAATAATTTTGGGATAGATACTTATGGATTGTAGCTGAAATTCCCGAGATCGCTGCCCGTTTGCCTGACTCCCTTCTGGCGCTGGGGAAGAATCACGCGTTGCCCGTATAATTAGGGAATAGTAGAAAAAAAGTTACCAGTTTTGGTGTTTCATATACCCACGTTCGTTGAGGAAAGGATCATAAATGACCAGGAAATTGAAAGTCGCCATGATTGGTTTGGGCGGGATCTCCCACTCGCACGTGCCTGGCTGGAGGGCGTCTCCGTATACGGAACTTGTTGCTGGAGGGGATATCAATCCGGCTGTGTTTGAGCCGTGGCAGGCGAAACATGGGGTGACACGGTATACCTTGAACTCGATGGATCTTATTAACGATCCCGATATTGATATCATCGATATTTGCACCCCAAACATGTTTCATGCGTCGTATGCAATCGCGGCTTTGAACGCTGGCAAGCACGTGATTTGTGAGAAACCGCTCGCGCCAACCCCGCGGGAGATCTGCCAGATGATTGAGGCACGCGACCGGTCTGGCAAGATGCTCATGACCGCGCAGCATTTTCGCTTTCGCGGTGTTTCTCAGGCGGTCAAAGCGGAGGTCGATTCTGGCGTGTTAGGCCAAATCTACCACGCACGCGCCTGGATGCTGCGCCGGCTGGGCCTGCCGCTCAGCCCAACCTTTTTATACAAACAAAATGCGGGCGGCGGGCCGACCATTGATATCGGCGTGCATATCCTCGATCTGACCCTATGGCTGATGGGGCATCCCAAACCCGTCGCGGTCAGCGGTGTGGCGCGGACGGAACTGGCACATCATGATGGCGCTTTTACGAATTGGGGCGGCCGCGTACCGGTTCCGCAAGATATGGATGTGGAAGATTTTGCCGCGGCGTTCGTGCGCTTTGACAACGGAGCGACTCTGGTGCTGGAGGTGAGCTGGCTGCTGCACCACAACGCTACGGGAGAAGATGCCAGAGTCTGGCTGTACGGCACAGAGGGCGGCTGCGAATGGCCGCAGGCGAATTTTATGAGCATGGATTACCGTAACAAGCAGACCAAGACCACGACATTACAGATGACCGCTGATGCGATGGAACCCCATGCATTGGAATGCGTTGAATTTGCAAGAGCGGTCAGTGAAGGGCTGCCTTCACCTGTGCCAGCAGAGCACTCGTTATATGTCCAGGCGATTCTGGATGGGATTTATCGTAGCCAGGCAGTCGGCGGCGAGGTCAAAATCGATCTCGG
>JAEZBH010000202.1 GCA_023427285.1 Pseudomonadota bacterium | reverse complement strand
GATTAACCGTGACGGTAAGCCCCGAGGGTGCCTCGACAGAGGCGCGGGGCAGGTCAAGGCGGACATCCCGGGCACCCGTGGCCGGATCAACTCTCGGCTCGACGTGTACAACCTCAGCCTCGATCGGTTGGGACGCCCCCGGCAAGCTGACGAGCGCTTCCATGCCGGGTTTGATTTCCGTGGCGTAAACTTCATCAACCTCAACCGTGACTTCGGGCTTTGTAAGGTCGGCGAGCCGGTAAATGATCGCGTCTGTGCCAACTGTCTGGCCGGGGTCAACGGGCCGCTCAAGGATCACGCCGGAAAAAGGAGCGCGCAGGATGCGGCGGCCTCGCAATTCCTGAGCCTGTACCAGACTGGCCTTGCGGCGTTGCAACTCACGCTCACCCTCCAGAACGGCCAGCCGCCGTTGTTCCACGTCGCGTTTGGTGACGAAGTCGCCAAGGGCTTCGTAACGCTCAAGATCGCGCCGGGCCTGTGCAAGCGTTGCCTGCTGCGCCTTGACCAAGGCTTGTGCCTCGGCAATTTCGGCTTCCTCTGGCGCGTCATCAATGCGGGCGAGCACCTGCCCTGCGGTCACCTTGTCTCCGACATCAAACGGCAAGGAAATGAGTTCGCCGCCGAGCGCGGGCCGGATATCGACCTGGAGCCTGGGGCGGATGCGGGCATTAACTGCGAGGATGCGCTCTGCCGGAGACTTTTCGACAGCCAGGGTTCTCACCAGAGGGGTACGCGGTGTCAGCAACCAGTAACCGATGGCGATCAGGGCAACTGTTGCCAGCGCTGCGATAGTGAGTTGCTTTGCTTTCATCTTTCCCCAAGGCCTTGCACGACCGTGCATCGAGCATTGCAGCAGCGGTGCATAACGAAACCAGATAGAGTCGTAGCATCCTCAAGCCAGCAGTGAAATGCTCTGGCACGCATTCTCATCACTTGCTCGACACGGTTGAGCGGGGCTGATGCCCCCTCTTGGGGGCAATTGGCAGCGCAGCATCCACTGGGCCATCTAGGCTTTTAGTTTCGGGGCCGCGATATGGCTATAGGTGCAGGTTTGGCCTCTTGTTACGCAATAAGCGCGACAGGACCGGCAGGGGTCTGCCGGTCCTGTTTCAGTCCGAGGGATGGTCGTTTTTTACTCAACGCCAAGAATGGAAATGGCGCAGCCGGTCGGGTAGCCGCCGATATTATGGCTTAGCGCCAGTTTGGCTCCATTCACCTGACGCGCCCCGGCCTGTCCGCGCAGTTGCAGCGTGTTCTCCACAATCATGCGCGCGCCCGTTGCACCGGTCGGGTGACCGAAGCTCTTGAGGCCGCCGTCGGTGTTGATCGGCAGCGTGCCCGTCAGCTCGAAGGTGCCGCTTTGAATATGCTCGCGCGCCGCGCCCTTCTCGATAAAGCCGAGGTCCTCATAGGAGAGGAGTTCGGTCAGGGTGAAGCAATCATGCACCTGAGCGACATCGATCTGCCGGAAGGGGTCGCTGATGCCTGCCATGGCATAGGCTGCTTGCGCCGCGCTTTCCGTTGCCTTCCAGCGCAGAAAATCGTGGTCCGGATCGGTGTGCGGGTTGGGCGAGCAGTGAGAGACGATGGCTTTGACATAGACCGGCGTCGCGTTGAACGAGCGGGCGAGATCTGCTCGGGTGACGATGACGGCGGCAGCGCCGTCCGTTTGCGCGGCGCAGTCATAAAGACCGAAGGGCCATGCGATCATGCGGGCGCTGAGCGCTTCCTCAACCGTGATTTTCTTCTTGAGGAATGACTTGGGCGCAAGCGTGCCGTTGCTGTGGTTCTTGACGGCAATGCGCGCCAGATCCTCCCGGCCTGCACCGAATTTCTTGAAATAGGGCGCAGCGGCCAATGCGAACCAGCCCGCAGGGGTTGCGGGCAGATCGCGCACGTCCCGAATATTGACGGACGGGCCGGAGACGCCGCGGTCCTTGGGTTTGTCGTAACCGATGGCCAGAACCGTGTCATAGACGCCCGCCGCAATCGCCATGCAGGCGGCGCGCACGGTCTCGGTGCCGGTGGCGCAGTAGTTGTAAACGGCGGTTGTCGGCTTGTAGAGTTTCAGAGCTTCAGAGACATCGACCGGCCCCATCGCCGAGTAGAGCGAGCCGCAGAAAACGGCATCGATCTGGCGATTGGGATCTTCGATGCCGGCATCGGCATAGGCCTCGAATGCCGCCTCCACGATCAAGTCTTCCGCACCCAGTTCCCAGTGCTCGGCAAAGCGGGAGCAGCCAACGCCAACGATTGCGGTTTTATCCTTCAAGCTCATTGGTCTGCCTTTCCCGGAACAGCTTTCCAGAAATAGTTGGGTCGCCGCCCGGCCTGATGGATCCGCCGGAACGCGAAGCGCACCTCCATGCCGATGTCGATCTGTCCAGCGGGAATGTCGGTGATCTGAAGGTAGATGCGTGGCCCGTTTTCCACCTGCACAATGCCGACGGCAGTCGGCGGGTTGGGCGAGGGGAAGAAGGCATCGAGCGTATAGGTGACGATACGCCCGGACCGCTCCGCAAAATCCTCATCGAGGAAATTGTCGCGGGTGCCGCAGCGGATGCACACGCGTCCCTTGGGAAACTGCGGCTCGCCGCAACGGCAGCGCTGTCCCTGAAGCCGCAGGTTCTCGGCGCGTTCCCGGAAATGAATGGTTGCGGAAATGCCCTGGTCATCGGCAGGTTCATATTCCGTCAAATCAAGGCCCCGCGCTTTCCGGTAAGCCGCTGGTGACGCAACCGGAATCCGGGCCTCAAGCGCAGGGGGAAGTGCTGGTGCGGAGGCTGGCGCGGTGACGCGGAACAAAAGCGCTTCGGCACCATCGCCATGGGCAACCATGGCGATACGCTCGCCAGGCACAGCCTTGTCGAGCGCTGCGGCCAGCAGCAGGGGCGCATGGGTTGCGCCCGTGAAGCCGACTTTGCCGAACAGGCCGTCTTGCACCGCTTCAGGCTTCAGTTTCAGGCGGGCGCTGAAGGAAGCTGCCGCACGAAGGTTGGCCGCGCTGAGCGACCAGACCCAGCTTGCTGGTTCCTGATCGGCATACCGGGCAGACAAGCGCTGGCCCGCCTCAATGAGGGGGTTGATCTGGCCGTAGGTGCTGGCGAAGCGGTCTTCCCAACTGTGGGTGAAACGGTCGCCGCTGCGCCGCCACACATCGACCAGTTCTTCGGATGCGGTGACAGAGCCGATAAAGTGCGCCCGTTCCCCCTCGCGGGTTACCAGAAAGGCAACGGCGGCGTCACCGCCGCTGCGCTCCAGATCAGAGCCCGGCGCGCCCTGCCGTACATCGGCGATCACCACCAGCGCTTTTTGGGCGCGGCCAGCCTCCACCGCATCCAGTGCGGCAAGCAGGGCGGATGCGCCGCAGCGCAGGGAGTTGGTCACGTCTGCCGTGCGGACGGACTTGTTCAGCCCGAGAGCCGTCGCCAGCAGCGCGGCCCCCTGTTTTTCCGCAAAGGCGTGGGTGGTGGTTGCGAACAGCAGCAGATCAACCGCGCGCCTGTCCTGTCCGGCAAGCGCACGCCGGGCGGCTTCCAGCCCCATGGTGATGCTGTCTTCATCCGCCCAGGCGAGGGTGCGCTCCGGCCCGCCTTCCTTGGCGGAGCCGGAAAGCACGGCAAGCGGCACACGGTGTCGCGGCAAATAAATGCCGTAGCTGGCAATACCGCTCATCAGTCCCGCTCCTGCCCGGGGGCGTAAACGCCCTCATGAAACGGGTATGGGGCACCAAGAATGCCGAACGGGCCGAACTGCGAGGGCATGTTCTGCTGGAAATGGCTGGCAAGGGAGTCCACGTCCCAGCCGCCGGGTTTGATCATGGTCTTGCCGTAGTGGGGCTGGACCATATGGGCGAAGCGCTCGCCCCCCGTGCCGAAAATCTGTCCTGAGACGTTGCTCGCCTTGTCCGACGCCAGATAGACAACCGCCGGGCCGTTCAGGGTCGGATCGAACTCCTGACCGGGGTTGCCGTTGGCATCGCGGTAGGTTTTCGACATGGCGGTGGTGCCGAGCGGATTGATCGCCACAACGCGAATGCCGAAACGTGCCAGTTCAAAGGCCCAGGTATAGGTCATGGAGGCAATCGCCCCCTTGGCGGCGGAGTAGGCGGTCTGCCCGAAGCTGCCGAAATGCCCGCCCGAACTGGTGTTGACGACCACCCCGCCCTTGTTGGCCGCAATCATGGCGTGGGCGGCGGCCTGCGTACACCAGAACGTGCCCTTCACATGCACGGTCAGGACCGAGTCCAGATCCTCGTCCGTCATCTTCAGCAGCGTGCGGTCGCGCAGATTGCCGGCATTGTTCACCAGAACGCGCACCGGGCCGAATGCCTCTTCGCAAAAGCCGACCAGATCCTGTGCGCCCTGACGGGAGGCAATATTGTGGGTTGAGACCACGGCCTTGCCGCCAGCATCGCGCACTTCGGCCACCACCGCTTCAGCAGCCTCGCGATTGATGTCATTGACGACAACAAGAGCCCCGGCAGCGGCCAGATGCAGCACATGACCGCGCCCGATGCCGCCGCCTGCGCCCGTGACGATAGCCGGGCGGCCTTCCAGCAGGCGCGGGCTCATGCGAACACCGAATGCTGGTTGGCGAACAAGGTGTCGCCGATCAGAACTTCAAGCGTTGCTGGGTCGCTGTTGAGCAGTTGCTGCTGTTTGGCGCGGCGGTAGAACAATTGTGGGTCAGCTTCCATGGTGAACCCAAGTCCTCCGTGGATTTGAATGGACATGGCCGAGGCATCGCGGAACGTCTTGCAGGCCTTCAGTTTCGCCATCTGGGCGAAGGAGCCAAATGCCGTGTCCTCATCGGCGGCGCTGGCGGCGCGATAGGCAAGGATGCGCGAGGCGGTTACGTTGACGGCCACATCGGCCAGATAATGCGCGATCGCCTGAAACCCGCCGATGGGCTTGCCGAACTGTTCGCGCTCGCAGGCGTATTGGGTGGTGATTTCCAGCACGCGCTCTGCACCGCCGACAGCCAGAGCCGCCGCCCCGATGTAAAGCTCATCCATGGACCGGGCCCAGAGGTCGGCAACGCCTCCGCCAAGCCCCAGTACGGTGGCAACCGGCGTGCTTGAGAACGTGAGGCGCGTGAGCGGCTGATCGGCCAGATTGGGCTGTTCCGAGCGCTCAATGCCCGCAGCATCAGGGGCGACAACCGCGAGAACGGGCTGCCCCTCCGGCCCTTGCGCCAGAACGAGCAGGCTGCTTGCAAGCTCAAGATGCGGAACAAAGTGCTTCTCGCCCGAGAGGGTGAAGCCCTCGCCACTGCGCATCACACGGGCCCGCACCGTAG
>JAEZBH010000163.1 GCA_023427285.1 Pseudomonadota bacterium | reverse complement strand
ATCGCGATGACGATTGGCTCGACAGCGAGCACGACATCAGTAGACCCAGAGGTTTCCTGTCCTCGTTGCTCACTCAATCCCGCAGGGCCGGGCCGAACTGGCTCGGGTTTCACAGCGTCGAGGGGCTCCGCAAGGAGTTCATCCACGCGTTCCCGTACACGCCGCAACTCGTGATCCGGGTTCTTCATCCACTCGGTCGACCATATCCGGTGTATCCGCCAACCCAGATCTTCGAGTTTCTCCTGGCGCAGTCTGTCACGATCCCGCGCTGTCTTTGATTGGTGATAAGTCCGACCATCGCACTCGATGCCCAACAAGAACCGGCCGGGGTCGCGCGGATCGATGATTGCCATGTCGACTCGAAAGCCTGAAGAGCCGATCTGCGTCTTGATCGCGTAGCCCTGTTGAACGAGTGCTTCCCCAACCTGCTCCTCAAAGGGCGACTCGTAATTGCGGTCGGAGTCTGGATCATGTTCCGCTCGTTCCAGAACGCTTGCTCCCACCTCTGCAAATTCCAGGTAATGGCGCAGAAGCTTGGGGCCTGCATGAGAGGTTTTGTAAGGATCGATGTCGGTGTAGCGGATCGAAGACACCAGCACCACTTGCTTGCGCGCACGAGTCACCAGCACATTCAGGCGCCGTTCGCCGCCCTGTTGATTGATAGGGCCGAAGTTGTGGGAGAGCACTCCCTTGCTGTTCTTGCCGTATCCGACGCTGATCATGACGACATCGCGCTCGTCGCCTTGCACTTGCTCAAGCGCCTTGACGTAGAACGGCTCAGCTTTGTCCTCGCTGAAGAACTCCTCCAGGTCCAGTTCCAACTGCCGCGCCTGCTTGATCTCTTCTTCCACGATGTCGCGCTGGCTGGTGCCCAAGGTCACAACCATCAGTGACTCATCTGGCCGCTGGCGAGCATGCTCCATGACGAGCCGAGCCACTCGTCGGGCCTCAACGCGATTCACGCGAAGTGGTGTCTTCAGCACTCGGTCTCGCTCGTCGTCGTAGACGCCATCTGCGACATGTTCAAACCGAATCCCGAGATCTGGAAGTCTCTCCGCGCCGGGCGAGGGGAAGGTAACAAGGCGGCCACCATAGAAATGGTGGTTTGAGTACGCGATCAAATCTTCATGGCGACTCCGATAGTGCCACAACAACTGCGACGCAGGCATCCCCCGGGCTTGCAATGCGTCAAGGATGCTTTCGAGCGCGCGGATGTCCTGGCTATCGTCCTCCGTCTCGTTATCGCTGGCTCGGTCGAAGAAGCTGGTCGGTGGCAACTGCTTGGGATCACCTGCAACCACAAGTTGCTTGCCGCGCATGATTGCCCCGATTGCATCATGCGGCCGCACTTGCGATGCCTCATCAAAGATCACAACGTCAAACGCGTAGCGATCCGCAGGGAGGTAGTAGGCCACCGACAGCGGGCTCATCATCAAGCACGGCTTGAGGGTAGGGAGCAAGTTTGGTGTTTCTGCAAAGAGCTTGCGTAGTGGCTTGTGACGCTTCTTCTTCTGGGCCTCAAATTGCAGGATACGTGGCTCGCCGCCGAAGGCTGCACTAACGCTTCCCCTTTGAGCAGCCCATGCCTCTCGCACGCGTGCTGCCCCAAGCCGCAGGACTTCACGGTCACGACCAACAAAATCTGCCACACGTCGGTCATGGGCGGAGCCACTAAACCTGGCGAGCACTGGCTCATTCTCCATCACAGTGTCCAGCCATGATGTCAGCGCGAGACGGCGCCATGCAGCTGCCCACTGAGGCGCTGGAATCCTCCGGATACGCATCTCCTGAATTACAGGAGCCAGTCCAGCATCCCGTACATTACTCAGAGCTTCTTGAGCCTGAGTCCATTCATCCATTTCGTGAAACCGTCCCTGGCGCGTCAGGGTGATTGCTTTCAGTTCCTGAAGGTCACCCGGCACGGCAGCGACAGCAGCATCTGAGCGGAATGCCCCTTCCAGCCGCGCAATCTCACCCAACAATGCTTCGGCCACTGGGACAAAGTCGGCAATCTGCGTACGAAGCTCGACCGAAACCGGTTCCCGAACGCTGGCCAGGAAACTGGGAGATACAGCGCCATGACCTATGAGGCGTGCGATGACCGGTGCTTTCGCCAGGGTTGCCTGGAGGCTCTGCCACGATGCTTCGCTTAAACGCATGGCTTCTTCAGTAAAGAGGTCCAGGAGATCTCGCAGTTGGACTTGATTCTCCCGAAACCAGGCTCGGTGCATTTGCAACTTGGCGATATCGTGAAGCACGACAAGCTCGTCATGATGGTTACGATTCTGGCGCGAACGGGCAAGACTTCGCAGTTTTGCGCGCGCAGAGCGATACGACCCAGAAAACCACCTGGAGATCATGCTGGCCTCGTATGCCGTTACTGCAGGGCCGGCGTCGAAGTCAACGATATCTGCTTCGTACTCGGAGGCGAGACGCGCTTCAATTTCTCGGGTCGCAGCCGCATGTGCTCTAGATTCTGTCAACAGCACTCGAGCGCGTTCGGC
>JAEZBH010000143.1 GCA_023427285.1 Pseudomonadota bacterium | reverse complement strand
CGCAGACCAGAAGCACACCGCAATCCAATGGCTTCTCGCACGATGTCGCCAGCCTGCCGCGAGCGCTCTCGAAGCTGGGCTTCTGCTCGCGCACGGAAGCCGCGCGGCTGATCGAGGACGGGCGCGTGTCGGTGGACGGGCGCACCGTGCGCAACCTCAATCAGCGGGTGGACCTTGCCCGCGCAAAAATCCGGGTGGACGGGGCAAACGTGGCCAGCGCCGCGCCGGTGTACCTGATGATCAACAAGCCGCGCGGGCAAGTGACAACCCGGAGCGACCCCCAGCAGCGCGGCACGGTGTATGATTGCCTTGCCGGGCAGACCCTGCCCTTCGTCGCCCCGGTTGGACGGCTGGACAAGGCGAGCGAGGGCCTGTTGTTCATGACCAACGACACCCTCTGGGCCGAGCGGCTGATGAACTCGGCCTCCAACGTGCACAAACACTACCATGTGAAGATCAACCGGCGCGGCGACGACCCCCGGCTTCCCGACCTGCTCACCGCGCTGGTGGACGGCATCGAGGATGAGGGCGAGCGCATGTCCGCCCGCGCCGCCACCGTTTTGCGCACGGGCGGCGCAACCTGCTGGCTGGAGATCGTGCTCAGCGAAGGCAAGAACCGCCAGATCCGCCGCCTGCTCGCCGCCCACGACGTGGACGTGCTGCGCCTCGTGCGCGTCTCCATCGGCGGCGTCGCCCTCGGCGACCTGCCCAAGGGGACTTGTCGTTTACTCACCCCGGAAGAAGTGAAGACGCTGTCTCTGGTGGGGCCTGTGACTGCTTAGGTTTTTGTTTTTACTTTTTTTATTTGCGAGGGACTTGTCCCTCGCGCTCCCCTGCATTTTATCGGGCCACGTCTTTCAACAGCGTGGAGTTTATATGTTTAAATATATTTATTTTACAAAATATATGCGATTGCATATTATTGAACGTGCCGGATCGGGGTCATGTATGCTATAAGGCATATATGAGCGCAGGAATGACCGATATAGCAGCCAGCATAAAAGCGGCACGGAAGGCCAAGGGCCTGACCCAGCGGCAACTGGGCCAGCGAAGCGGTTTGCCGCAAAGCCACATTTCCAAAATCGAGAACGGCGCGGTTGATCTTCAGCTCTCCAGCCTCATGGAGATTGCCCGTGCGCTGGAGCTTGAAGTCACGCTTCTGCCCCGACAGGCCTTGCCTGCTCTGAAGGGCGTGCTTCACACCCACAAGGCACCAAGCGGGCCCCGTCCTGCCTATCGACTTGAGGATGATGACGCATGACCGACGCCGCCGCGCTCGACATTCTCCTGCACGACCAGCGCATCGGCACCATCGCCAGGCTCAACGGCGACAGGAGCATCTTCACGTTTGATGAGGGCTACCTTGCAGATGAAGCACGGTCCACGCTCTCGCTTGGCTTCAAGGACGAGTACGGCGCGATCCTGAACCAGCCGCGCGCCTACCAGACGAGAATTGAACCCTTCTTCTCGAACCTTTTGCCGGAAGGCACGCTGCGGGACTATCTGGCGCGGCGCGCAGGCGTGAAATCCATGCGGGAATACGCCCTGCTTGCACAACTGGGCGGCGACCTGCCGGGGGCCGTAAAGGCCCTGCCGGTTGAAGGCGACGCCTTCCCCGACGCGGAAGCGCAAAAGGCCACCGAAGGCGCAACCCGCGAGGCCCGACAGGCGCTGCGCTTCTCGCTGGCGGGCGTGCAACTCAAGTTTTCCGCCCTGAAGAACCACGGCAAGAGCGGCGGCCTCACCATTCCCATGAGCGGCATGGGCGGTGACTGGATCGTCAAGCTCCCCTCCGCCCGCCACCCGGACGTGCCGGAGAACGAATTCGCCGCCATGGCCCTTGCCGCCCGGCTCGGGATCACCGTGCCCGAGATCGACCTTGTGCCGCTTGCTGCGATCGAGGGCCTGCCCGAAGGCATCAGCCGATATGGGGATATGGCCTATGCCATCCGCCGTTTCGACCGCAGCGAGGAAGGCCCGGTTCATATCGAAGACTTCGCACAGGTGTTCGGCGTGTTTCCCGACGACAAGTATGAGAACGCCAGCTACCGACAGATCCTCTCCGTGCTCGCCATTGAAACTGACGAGGCAAGCATCACCGAGTTCGTGCGCCGCCTGACCTACTCCGTCCTGATCGGCAACGGCGACATGCACCTCAAGAACTGGTCGCTGATCTATCCCGATGGTCGGCGGCCAACCTTGTCTCCCGCCTACGACCTGCTCTCCACCGTCGCCTACATCCCTGAGGAAGAAGCAGCCCTCAAGTTCCACCGCTCCCGCGCGTGGGAGTCATTCACCTACACGGAACTGGAAACAATCGCCGACAGGGCACGCCTGCCCGCCCACCTCATCACCTCTACGGCAAAAAAAACGGTCGAGCACTTCGACGACCTGTGGGACAGGGAGAAGATCAACCTGCCGTTCTCTGCCGAAGTGATTGCTGCCATCGACAAACACCGCAAACGGCTGGCGATCTGACATTCGGCATGAGGGGATGCAGTCCCTACACCGCGCTCATGATTAGGGCCGCGCCGTTGATGAAGGACGCGGCCCGGAAAATCCTTTGTTGGTCGCACTTGTCTTACGCAGGGTGTACCACCCTGCTCGAAAGCTGCTCCAAACGAATGGGAGCGCGAGGGGCGAGCCCCTCGCAAATACCCCTTAAAAATCGAAAACCTTACTTCGCGCCCTTGGCGTCAGCGCCCACGGCTTCGGCGATGGACGAGAAGCCGTCGCGCTTCAAGAGCTTGACGAGATCGGTTTTGATGCGGGCCACCAAGCCGGGGCCTTCATAGACGAGGCTGCTGTAGAGCTGGACGAGGGAGGCACCGGCGCGGATTTTGGCGTAGGCGTCTGCGCCGCTAGCGATGCCGCCGACGCCGATGAGCGGCATCTGGTGGCCGGCGCGGGCGTGGAAGCGGCGCAGCATGTCGGTGGACGCCTCGAAGAGCGGCGCGCCGGAGAGGCCGCCGGTCTCGGCCTTGTGGGGGCTGCGGAGCGTTTCGGGCCGGGTGATGGTGGTGTTGGAGACGATGAGGCCGTCGATGCCGCTCTCCAGAGCAACGGCTGCGATGTCTTCGACGTCCGCCTCGACGAGGTCCGGGGCGACCTTCACCAGCATCGGCGTCTTGTCGCCGCCGCGCGCCTCGATGCAGCGATTGATGAGTTCGGCGAGGGACTCGCGGCTTTGCAGGGCGCGCAGGCCCGGCGTGTTGGGCGAGGAGATGTTGATGGTGATGTAGCTCACCAGCCCGAGGATGCCCTTGATGGCGGTAACGTAGTCGGCAATGCGGTCTTCGCTGTCTTTGTTGGCGCCGACATTGCCGCCGATGATGCCGGGCTTGCCCAGCCGGGCTTCAAGGCGGGCCTTCACCGCATCCAGGCCATCATTGTTGAAACCCATGCGGTTGATGACGGCCTTGTCTTCCTTCAGGCGGAACAGGCGCGGGCGCGGGTTGCCCGCCTGCGGGCGCGGCGTGAAGGTGCCGACCTCAACGAAACCGAAGCCCAGCTTCAGGAGGGAGTCGGGCGCTTCGGCGTTCTTGTCGAACCCCGGCGCAAGGCCCACGGGGTTGGGGAAGCTGAGGCCGAACACGTTGATGCCAAGGCTCGGGTCATCCTTGCCCGCCTGCGGCACGAAGCCGGTCTTCAGCCCCATGATGGTAAGGCGGTGGGCGGTTTCGGCA
The DNA here is from genome assembly GCA_023427285.1 of Pseudomonadota bacterium. Lineage (GTDB taxonomy): Bacteria > Pseudomonadota > Alphaproteobacteria > Sphingomonadales > Sphingomonadaceae > Pedomonas. The sequence continues at coordinate 1,033 of JAEZBH010000143.1, read as the reverse complement.
TCCAGCGCCTGAAGGCCGGGGCGAACGAGGGAATAGAGATCGGGCATCAGAGAACGTCCTTCGGGAACTGGTGTACGCCATCAACAATCGGCAGGGGCCAGGTGCGGGTGACAGCCGTCAGCGGCAGCACGGCATAAAGGTGCGGGAACAGCTTGCCGCCGCGCGAGGCCTCCCAGCGCAGCGCCTCGCCCAGCAGTGCGCCATCCACCTCAGCCAGAACGAGGTCGTCTGCGCCTGCAAAATGGCGGGCGGCGGTGCCTTCCAGCTGCTCTTTGGTCGAGAAGTGGATGAAGCCGTCGCGCAGGTCATCGGGCGAGCCCGCGAAGGCCCCTTGCGCCTGCGCTTGCGCCCATTCGCCTGCACGAAAAATCTTGTAGATGATGCTCACCGGCACACCCGTTTGGTTGCTGTTGCGGGGGCTGCGTCCTGCTGCGAGTCGCCTGCCTTTGCCTTCCCATACGGGGGTGTTCCGGCAGGAACAAGACCGGGCGGGCCGGATCCCTTTAGAAACAGCATTGAAACATCGCCGCAGGGCGCGGGTTTGGCCTTTTCCCTCACGCTTGAATGGTCTATTCGAACGCCTCGAAACGTCTCGACAATGTAACAATTGCCGGGGCGCGCACCGGGGCGCGATCCGCGCTTGACATCACGATACCGCCCCCCACATAAACCGGACGAAATTGATCTGATTTAAGCGGAGCAAGAGTGCGCAAATGGTGCGCCTGTCCAACCTGGCCGATTACGCAGTGGTGGTCATGTGCCAAATGGCCATGAGCACTGACGTGCGCCCCTCTGCCGCCAGCATTTCCGCAGCGTCCGCCATCCCGCTCCCCACCGTTTCCAAACTGATGGGCACGCTGTCGCGCGCGGGGCTGCTGGTCTCGTACCGGGGCATCGGCGGCGGCTTCGCGCTGGCCCGGCCAACAGGCGAGATCACCGTTGGCGAGATTGTGGAAGCGGTGGACGGGCCGATTGCGCTCACCCATTGCACAGACCCCGCGCCCGGCCAGTGCGTGCGCGAGGGCATTTGCAC
>JAEZBH010000097.1 GCA_023427285.1 Pseudomonadota bacterium | reverse complement strand
GGCGGAGATGCCTGCGTCCTTCAGCGCCTTGCGGCACGGCTCAAGGGTGCGCTCGATCAGATCGCCGACCAGCGATTCCAGCTTGGAGCGCGACAGCGATTTGACGAGGTGCTTCGGCCCGGTCTGGTCTGCCGTGATGAACGGCAGGTTGATTTCGGTGCTCTGGGCGGACGACAGCTCGATCTTGGCCTTTTCCGCAGCTTCCTTCAGGCGCTGCAGGGCCAGCTTGTCGTTACGCAGGTCGATGCCCTGCTCGTTCTTGAACTCGTCGGCCAGCCAGTCGATGATGCGCTTGTCGAAGTCTTCACCGCCGAGGAAGGTGTCGCCGTTGGTGGACTTCACCTCGAACACGCCGTCGCCGATTTCAAGGATCGACACGTCGAAGGTGCCGCCGCCAAGGTCGTAAACGGCGATGGTTTTGCCGTCCTGCTTGTCGAGGCCGTAGGCCAGAGCAGCAGCGGTCGGCTCGTTGATGATGCGCAGCACTTCAAGACCGGCGATGCGGCCGGCGTCCTTGGTTGCCTGGCGCTGGGCGTCGTTGAAGTAGGCCGGAACGGTGATGACGGCCTGGGTGACGGTCTCGCCCAGATACTGCTCGGCGGTTTCCTTCATCTTCTGGAGAATGAAGGCGGAAACCTGCGACGGGCTGTACTTCTCGCCGCGTGCTTCAACCCAGGCGTCGCCGTTGTCGGCCTTGACGATGTGGTAGGGAACGAGGCCGATGTCCTTCTGGGTCATCGGGTCGTTAAAGGTGCGTCCGATCAGGCGCTTGATCGCGAACAGGGTGGCTTCCGGGTTCGTCACCGCCTGACGCTTGGCCGGCTGGCCGACGAGACGCTCACCGTCTGCCGTGAACGCGACCATGGACGGCGTGGTGCGCGCGCCTTCGTTGTTCTCGATCACCTTGGGCTGCGTGCCATCCATGATGGCAACGCAGGAGTTGGTCGTACCGAGGTCGATGCCAATGACCTTACCCATGTTCCTACCTCTTTCTGCCGGCCTGTACGCCTCCGGGAAGCACGTACGGCGTGGGCTGTTAATATTTGTTTGGTCAAACCGGGTTCTGGTTGAACCCCGATTTGCACTTCGCTTCGCGATATAGGGAGGCAGCTTGACGGCTACAACCCATCCTCGTTCGATTGGTCTGCAACGGATATGGCGAGTGGGGCACACTGCCGCAAGCGGGTGCCTGTTGTCAGAGCGGGGATTGCTGCATTGAGGTTCCGGCCTACACTGTGAATGGCGTGTCGGACAGGCAGGTGCGCGACCGCACGGATACACTCCACAGGCAGGGAGCACCGGCTATGAGCAGCCGATCCTTTGGCCGTAAGCTTGGGCTTTGCGCCGTTCTGCTTGCGGCAATTCTGCTGATTGTTGCGCTGGCGGGGGGAATGGCGGAGGAAGGCCCCAACGACGAAACCTCTCTGGAGCACTCCATGTCGGACCATGCGCCGTTGCCGGAGGTGCCAGGCGCAGAGGGACCCGGTCATCATGACGCATTTTCTGCAAACAATCAGGCAAGCCTGCCGAAAGTTCGCTGAGCGGCGCGCCAGCCGCTTGCCGCCGGAACGTTTGCCGCCGGAGCGTTTGCTGACGCAGGGCGAGCGATCGCTGGCGGCCTCGGTGTTCGGCTCGGCGCTTGATACCGGCTGCGTGACCGTGCGGGGCCGCCGATGGTGGCTCCTCCAGCCGCGCCTGACCGTGATGGCGCCGCGCGGGCACATCCATTTCCATCATCGCTGCCCGTTCTATCAGGCGGATTTCAGCCAGGCCTCGCTCAGCCTTCAGGGATTGTTCATTCATGAACTCACCCACGTCTGGCAGCATCAGTCGGGCCGCAACGTGGTCTTTGCCCGCGGCCCCTTCGCCTCTTACCGCTACCTGCCGCTCATTCCCGGCAAGCGTTTCGAGGACTATGGCATTGAACAACAGGCCGAAATCGTGCGCCACGCCTTCCTGCTGTCCCGCGGCGCACAGGTGGATGGCGCACCCCCGCTGGAGGTGTATGAGCGCCTGCTTCCCTTCGGGGGTAAGGGAGGAAAGAACATTTTGATTTGAAAGGAATTTTTGCAAGGGTCGCAGACCCTCGCGCTCCCATTCGTTTGTCGCGCCGTATGCGGGATGACGGATGCGGCTCTTTCATTGCCGATTAAAGAAAAGGCCCGCGCCTTTTATGAAGGACACGGCCCTTTTTACGAATGGGAGGTGCAGGAGGGCGTTGATGGTTGTGCGCCTCCGCGCACATGGACCCTCCTGCAAAAAGAAAGGCGGCGGGTTTGCACCCACCGCCGTTTCTGAAATCAGCGAAGACCCAAGCTCTTAGGCGTTGGTGTCGACCGACGAGCCGGGGGCTGCGTCTGCCGCCTTGGCGACGGCAACAAGGGCCGGGCGCAGCAGGCGGTCCTTGATGAGGAAGCCGGATTGCAGCACCTGCACCACCGTGCCGGGCTCGACCTCGTTGGTCGGGATTTCCAGCATCGCCTGATGCTTGTTCGGGTCCAGCTTCTGGCCGAGCGCCTCGATCGGCGCGATGCCGTACTTGTTGAAGACGTTGAACACTTCGCGCTCGGTCATCTCGATGCCGGTGATGACGTTGGCTACGGCCGGATCGGCTCGGGCCGCCTCGGGCACGGAGTCGAGCGCACGGCGCAGGTTGTCGGCAACGGCGAGGATGTCGCGGGCAAAGCTGGTCACGGCATAGGCGCCTGCGTCCTGCTTCTCGCGCTCAAGGCGACGGCGCACGTTCTCCGTCTCTGCGATCTGGCGCAGCAACTGATCCTTCAGCGAGGCGACTTCTGCCTGCGCTGCTGCCAGTTCCTCTGTCTGGGCCGTGGGATTAACAGCCTCAGCCGCGGCGTTGGTTTCGTCCTGCGATTCGGACTGTACGTTATCTTGCGTCATTTTTGCGATACCAATCTGGTCAATACACGGGCCGTATAATCCACCATGGGGATGACCCGCGCGTAGTTCAACCGTGTGGGGCCAATAACCCCGATGACACCAACAATCCGTTCATCGGCGCTGCGGTAAGGGGCTGCGATAACCGATGAGCCGGAGAGTGAAAAGAGTCTGTTCTCCGAGCCGATGAAGATCTTCATGGCGGAGGCGTTGACTGCCAATTCAAGTAAACGCGCCAACTCCCTCTTGCTCTCAAGATCTTCAAGAAGTTGGCGGACCCGTTCCAGATCGCCTCGGGCGGCGGCATCCTCGATCAGATGGGACTGGCCGCGCACGATAAGGACATCGCGCTTGTCGTCGTCCGCCGACCAGACGGCAAGGCCTTTCTCGACGACTTGCGCGGCAAGGGTGTCCAGCTCGGCCTTGTTCTGGGACAATTCGTCTTCAATGACGCGGCGCGCCTGATCGAGCGTGCGGCCAATGAGGCGGGCGTTGATGTAGTTGGTCGCCTGAATGAGCGTGGAAGAGTTGAGGCCCGGCGGCAGATCGAACGTGCGGTTCTCGACCGAGCCGTCTTCGCCCACCAGAATGGCCAGCGCCCGGTGGGCGGAAAGCGGCACCAGATCCACCTGACGGATGGCGATGTCCGCCTTGGGAACGAGCACGAGCCCGGCGCAGGAGGACAGGCCCGAAAGGGTGGAGATGGCGCGGCCAAGCGCGTCTTCAAGGCTGCCGCCTTCGGCCCTTGCCTGCGCTTCGATCTGGGCGCGCTCGTCTGACGTGACCTCGCCCACCTGCATCATGCCGTCAACGAACAGGCGCAGGCCGATTTCGGTCGGCATGCGGCCCGCAGAGGTGTGGGGGGCGGAGAGAAGGCCAACCTCCTCAAGATCCTGCATCACGTTGCGGATCGAGGCCGGAGACAGGTTGATGCCCGGCAGGCGCGAGAGGGTGCGCGAGCCCACAGGCTCCCCCGTCGCCAGATACGCTTCCACGATCTGGCGAAAAATGTCGCGTGCGCGCTCGTTGATATCTGTAATCGACAGTGTCTTCATAGCCTTGTGCCTGAATGTAGGCAGCTCTCGATCAGGGTTCAACCGCCCGCCGCGCACAGCTGCTTGATGACAGGCCGCAGGGCCGGTAGAAAGCACCGCTTCCGGCGGCGCTTTAAGCCGTCAGACCCAAATTCGTTTGCTTCACTGCCAATCAGTTCAAGGATTCTCTTCATGCGCCCATCCGGCCGTGCCTCCGATCAGATGCGTCCCCTCGAAATGACCGTGGGCTTCGCCAAGCACGCCGACGGGTCGTGCTTCGTCAAGTTCGGCGATACCCACGTGCTGTGCACGGCGTCGATTGATACCGGCGTGCCGGGCTGGCTGCGCGGCAAGGGCCAGGGCTGGGTGACGGCGGAATACGGCATGCTGCCCCGCGCCACCCACAGCCGCACCTCGCGCGAGGCGGCCAAGGGCAAGCAGACCGGCCGCACGCAGGAGATTCAGCGCCTCATTGGCCGTAGCTTGCGCGCCGTGGTGGACCTGAAGGCGCTCGGCGAGCGCCAGATCGTGGTGGACTGCGACGTCATTCAGGCAGACGGCGGCACCCGCACCGCCTCCATTTCGGGCGCATGGGTTGCGCTGCATCAGGCGCTCACCAAGCTGAAGAACGCCGGGCTGCTGAACGAGTGGCCGCTGACCGGTCAGGTGGCGGCTGTCTCCTGCGGCGTTTATGAGGGCATGCCGGTGCTCGACCTCGACTACGCCGAGGATTCCGTTGCCCACACGGACGCCAACTTCGTGCTGACCGGCACGGGCGGCCTCGTTGAAGTGCAGGGCACTGCCGAGGGCGCGCCGTTCTCCGAGGAAACCCTGCTGCGCATGCTGCGTCTGGCCCGTATCGGCACGGACGAGATCTTTGCTCTGCAACGCCGCGTTCTGGGGATTTAAGCGCATGGCTCGCAAGCTGACGCCGGGCAAGCTGGTCATCGCCAGCCACAATCAGGGCAAGGTGCGGGAGATCCGCGAGCTGCTCGCCCCGTTCGGGATCGAGCCGGTGTCGGCGGGCGAGCTGAACCTGCCGGAGCCGGAAGAAACCGGCTCCACCTTCATCGCCAATGCAGAAATCAAGGCGTTGGCATCTGCCACCGCCTCGGGCCTGCCCGCGCTGGCGGACGACAGCGGCCTGTGCGTTGATGCGCTGGACGGCGCGCCGGGCATCTATTCTGCCCGCTGGGCCGGAGAGGGCAAGGACTTCGCCGTTGCCATGGAGAAGGTGACGCAGGCGCTGGACGAACAGGAGGTTGAGCCGGAAGACCGCACGGCGCACTTCGTTTGCGCCCTGTGCCTTGCCTGGCCGGACGGCCATACGGAATCGTTTGAGGGCCGGGTTTCGGGCACGCTGGTGTGGCCGATGCGCGGCACCCACGGATTTGGCTACGATCCCATCTTCAAACCCGAAGGCTTCGACATCACCTTTGGCGAGATGGAGCCCCAGCGCAAACACGACATGTCGCACCGCGCCCGGGCTTTCGAGCAACTGGTGGCTGAAGTCATTGAAAAATAATCCCTCACAGCAAGACGGCCTTGCAATTTACGTCCACTGGCCGTTCTGCGAGTCCAAGTGCCCGTATTGCGACTTCAACAGCCATGTGCGCGAGAGCGTCGATCATGACCGCTGGCGTCGTGCGCTGTTGAAGGAGCTGGCGTTCGAGGCCGCGCTGACGCCGGGCCAGCCGGTGGTCAGCATCTTCTTCGGCGGCGGCACGCCCTCGCTGATGGAGCCCGCCACCGTGGCGGCGATCATCGACGAGGTTGCGCGCCTCTGGCCGATGACAACGGACGTGGAGATCACGCTTGAGGCCAACCCCGGCAGCGTGGAAGCGGCCAAGTTCCGGGGGTTCGCGCAGGCGGGCGTCAATCGCGTCTCGCTGGGCGTGCAGGCGCTGGATGACGCCGCGCTCACGTTGCTGGGCCGTCGCCATGATCTTTCCGAAGCGCTGGCCGCGCTGGAGCTTGCGACCAGCACCTTCTCCCGCGTCAGCTTCGATCTGATCTACGCCCGCCCCGGCCATACGGTGGAAAGCTGGGGGGCGGAGCTGCGGCGAGCGCTCGCCTTCGGCACCGATCACCAGTCGCTGTACCAGCTCACCATCGAGCCGCAGACCCGCTTCGCTGAACTCTACCGGCGCGGCACCCTCGTGCTGCCCGATGAAGACACCCAGGCGGACCTCTACCAACTGACGCAGGAGATGACCGCAAGCGCTGGCCTGCCGCTTTATGAAATCTCCAACCATGCGCGGGTGGGCAGCGAGAGCCGCCACAACCTCGTGTACTGGCGTTATGGAGATTACGTCGGCATTGGCCCCGGCGCGCACGGTCGCCGCAATGCCACGGCCACCCAGCGGCGCAAGAAGCCCGAAGCCTGGCTGGAAGCAGTGGAGGCCTCCGGCCACGGCATGGAAGACGCGCTCACCCTTGCCCCGGACATGCGGGCGGACGAGGCGCTGGTGATGGGGCTGCGGCTGGCTGAGGGCATCGACCGTGCCCGCTTCCACGCTCGCACCGGCATAGCGTTGGACGACGCCATTGACCCGGACGCCGCCGCGCGCATGGCCGATCTCGGGCTGATTGAGCTGACGCCCGAGCGCCTTCGCGCCACGCCCGAGGGGCTTATGGTGCTCAACACCCTGCTTGGCGAACTGGCGCGGGTGTAGGCGGGGTTTATGCGGGTAATCGGCAAGGGACGCCGGGCAGAGCCCGCGCGTCTGGTCGCCGCCCGGTCATTCCCCCGCTGGCAGACTAATCCCTGCGGCGCTTCTCAAGCGACAATCCTAAGCGGATTGCCGCAATGAGCAGGGCCAGCAGTGATATAATCACCGCCAGCATCTCTAGCAGATGCAATGAATGTACCTCCTTTCTCGCCCCGAGATTTCCACAACACATGCGGATCCTGTCAGTTGGCGGCAGACGCGCTGCCGCTCCTATCAACTGTCCAGTAGGGCTGAGGTGAGGGGAACAGGAGAAGTGAAACTTTGCAAGAATTCTATGGTCGTATGTGTTTGTAATTAAATAGAATTATTCAATGTGAGGGCTGGCACTTTAGCCCCAAGATTAGGCACGACATTCGACTATAAGCCTGTTGCGTCGTTTGCAGTTTGGAATATGGTTGAGAGGCATCTCTAGTGATTGCAATAAATACCTCCTTTCTAAAAGACCCCGCTGGCTCCTATCCGGCGGGGTCATTCAATTGGAAGCAGTGTAAGCGCGTCGCAGAGCGCTGCGCTGCTCGGCGTACTTCACGCTGAATGCAGAGCGCGGCCGTGGAATGAACGGGCGGTGCAGGAGGGTTGAGACCCTCCTGCGAAATAAAAAACTTAAACCAGCAACCCGTTGCGTCTCAGTTCACCAGGTCGGTCGGAAAGGCCGTGGGGGCCGGGGCGGCAACGCGGGTGCCGGTGGCGGTAATCTCGTTCACCTGCATGCCGCGCTCGGCAACACCGTTGTTGTCGAAGCGGAGCAGACCGTCGATGCCGGTGTAGCCTGCTTTCACAGTCAGAATGTTGCGCGGGAACGGGGTGCCGATCTTCCAGCCGGAGGTCGTGGCGGCATGAACCAGCAGGATGCCGTCATACCCCATGCTGGCGAAGCGCGACGGGCGGCTGCCGTAGCGGCTGGCATAGCGCTGGGCCAGCGAGTTGTAGGTGTGGTCCGGCACGGAGGCGAACCATGCGCCGGTCAAAGCGCCGCCGCGACCAACGTTCTTCTCGGTGTTCCACAGGCCGGGGCCGATGATGCGAACCTTGGTGCTGTCAACGCCGTACTGCTTGAGGGCAGGCACGAAGGCGCGGGCATAATCCGCCACGTCGGCAATCAGCAGGGCATCGAAGTTGACCGGGGGCAATTGCGCGGCGTTCGAGCCGACGACGCCGGTGGACTGGGCCGCTTGGGCACGGGCTTGCGACAGGCGCGTGTCGTAGTTGGCGATGCGGCGGGCCGCAGTTGCCAGTCGGGTGCGGTCGCGCGGATAGGTCTCGATGGAGACAACGCTGCCGCCTGCATTCCGCACGGCCTCGACGAAGGCTTCGCTGGCGCGCTTGCCATAGCTGCCGCTGGGGATAAGGGCCGCGAACCGCTTCATGCCCTGACGGCGGGCGTGGGAGACGACGCGCTCGATCTCCTGATCGGGCTGGTAGCCGAGCACATAGGTGCCGGAGCCCGCCAGCGAGGCGTCGTTGGAGAAGGTGACGACCGGTACGCCGCGAAGCTCGGCAACAGGCTGCACTGCCTTTACGTCTTCGGCCAGAAGAGGGCCGAGGATGATGCGGGCGCCGTCCGTCACCGCATCGCTGGCGGCTTTGGCCGCGCCGTCGGTGGTGTTGTAGACGCGCAGGCGAATCTGCGGATTGTTGATGTCCAGCAGCGCCATGTTGGCGGCGTTGGCGACAGACTGGCCGATGGGGGCGTTGGAGCCGGTCATCGGCACCAGAAGCGCAACGTGATGCTGGGCTGGGCCCGGCTTCACGACCTCGGTCGGCTGCGGCGCGACAACTTCGGGTTTGGCCGGAGCAACAGGAGCTGGGGCAGGAGCGCGATTGGTGCCATTCTGGGTGGTGCATCCGGCGACCGTCAGCAAGCCGAAGGCTGCGACGATGCTTCCCATCCGCAGATTGATCATCATGTGTGCGCTCCTGTTAAACAACCCGCAAAGAAACATGCCTGTGCGGCTTTCCCCTGTGCGGTTTTTCATTGCCCGTAACCGGCCGGACAGGGCACATCGTTCCTTATGAACGACTCTTTGCCGCCCGGCCTATATATCGTTGCGACCCCAATCGGCAACCTTGGGGACATTACCATCCGCGCCGCGGATGTTCTGCGCAAGGTCCAACTTGTTGCCGCTGAAGACACACGTGTAACCGCAAAGCTTCTTAATCATCTGGGTGTAAAAGTCCCGATGGCAAGCTACCACGATCACAATGCGGATCGTGCGCGCCCCGAGCTTTTGGACAAGGCGCGGGAGATGGCGGTGGCGCTGGTGACCGATGCGGGCACGCCGCTGATCTCTGATCTCGGCTACAAGCTGGTGCGCACGGCCCATGAGCTGGGCATTCCCGTGACCACCTTGCCGGGGCCGTGTGCGGCGGTGGCCGCCAAGACCGTGGCGGGCCTGCCGACGGACCGGTTTCTGTTCGCCGGCTTCCTGCCGCCCAAAACCGCCGGGCGCACGAAGGTGCTGGAAGAGTTGAAGTCCGTTCGCGCAACTTTGATCTTTTACGAGACAGGGCCCCGGCTTGCCGACACGCTCGCCGACATCGCGGCGGTCTTGGGCGATCGCGAGGTTGCCATTGCCCGCGAACTCACCAAGCTGCACGAAGAGGTTCGGCGCGGACAGGCGGCGGAGTTGGCGCAGGCGCTGGCGGCGGAAAACCCGCCCAAGGGCGAGATCGTACTGGTTGTCGGCCAGCCGCTGGAGGAAACCTTTACAGCTGAGGCGATTGAAGACCGGCTAAAGGCGGCGCTTCTGACCATGACAGTCAAGGAAGCGGCCAAGCATGTGGCGGCCGAGACTGGCGGCAGCCGGCAGGAGCTTTACAAGCTCGCGCTCAGCCTGACCGGGCGGACCTGAGCGGGCGTGCCAGACGCCACGGGATCACGAGGGAAACGGCGGCGCAGCGAGCGCCGTGGCCGTCGCGCCGAAACCCTTGCCGCCTGGTTGCTGCGGCTGAAAGGCTACCGAATTCTCGCCCGGCGTGTGCGAACCCGTGCGGGGGAAGTGGATCTGGTGGCACGCCGGGGGCGTTGCCTCATCTTCGTGGAAGTGAAGTACCGCGCCACGCTGCGTGAGGCGGCAGAGGCCGCGGCACGGGGCAATCTGGCGCGGGTGCGGCGAGCGGCAAATCTACTTGCAGTGCGTTACGGAAATAATTGGGAAACAGTGCGTATTGATGCGGTTCTGGTTGCGCCATGGCGTTGGCCAAGGCACCTTTGCGGGGTCGCAGGCGAGGATGGGCTATGGGCCTGAGCGAAATCACCCGGTTTGGAGCGCTCGACGACTCCGAGATTGATCTGGCGGAAGCTGCACTGCTGCTCTCCAGTCTCGATCACCCGCGCGTGTCTGTCGCCCAGTATCGCGCCTTTCTTGATGAAGTGGCGGCGGAGGTGTTCGAGCTTGGCCTGAATGCGGAACGGGCAACCGAGCAGGCAACCGTCTTGCAGGCAGTTTTGGCGGGCGCTTTTGATTTCGCAGGAGACCGGGAAACCTACGATGACCCGGTCAATGCCAACCTCATCGACGTAATCGACCGGCGGCGCGGCCTGCCGGTGGCGCTGTCCATCCTTTACATCAGCGCGGCCCGAGCGGTGGGCTGGGCGGCGTATGGCATCAACACGCCCTCGCATTTCCTTATCCGCATCGGCAACGGCTCGAACGCGGTCATTCAGGACCCGTTTTCCAGCGGCGCGGTGCTGAACGATGACGATGTGGAGGTTCTGCTGCGCAGCGTGGCCGGGCCGGAGCTCTACATGAACCCGCTGCATATGGAGCCGCTGTCCAACCGGGCCATTCTGGTGCGGCTGCTGAACAACATCGCCTGGCGCGCGGAGGAGGGCGGAGACCGGGAGCGCGCCCTTATCATTCATGAGCGGATGACCGCCGTTGCCCCGGCCTTCAGCGACCTGTGGTGGGAGCGGGCCCGGCTGGAGCAGGAGCTGGGCCGGTTTTCGGCGGCGCGGGGCTCGCTGACGGCCATGCTGGAGACAACGCGAGACGCGCGCATGTCTCTCAAAATCCGGCAGGCGCTGGAAAGACTTGCGCGCTCCATCAACTAGCCGTTACTCAAAACCTCCCCTGACCAGACACAGGAACTTCCCATGGCGTTGCAGGTCGCGGTCCAGATGGACCCGCTCGAAGGCATCAACATTAACGGCGACTCCACCTTTCATCTCATGCTCGAAGCGCAGAAGCGCGGGCACCAGATGTGGCATTACCTGCCGGATCAGCTGAGCTACCGCGACGGCAAGGTGACCGCCCGCGCCCGTCGCGTGGAGCAGGTGCAGCGCGTGAAGGGCGATCACTTCCGGCTGGGCGAGGATGCCGTGCTCGATCTCGCCAGCGACGTGCAAACCGTGCTGATGCGTCAGGACCCGCCGTTTGACCTCGCCTACATCACCGCCACCCACCTTCTGGAAATGGTGCATCCCAAAACGCTGGTGGTGAATAACCCGGCTGAGGTGCGCAATGCGCCCGAGAAGCTGTTCGTCACCCGCTTTCATGACCTGATGCCCCAGACGCTGATCACCCGTTCGCTGGCGGACGTGGAAGCCTTCCGGCGCGAGTTCGGCGAAATCGTCATCAAGCCGTTGTACGGCAATGCGGGCACTGCCGTGTTCCATGTCGGCCAGAAGGACCCGAACCTCTCTGCCCTGGTTGAGGTGTTCAGCACCATGGGCCGCGAGCCTTTCATGGTGCAGCGGTTCATGCCGGAGGTCTCTCAGGGCGACAAGCGCATCGTGCTTGTGGACGGCAAGCCCGCCGGTGCCATCAATCGCCTGCCCAAAAGCGGCGAGATCCGCTCCAACCTTGCCGCTGGCGGCAAGGCGGAAGCTTGCGATCTGACCGCCCGCGAGCAGGAAATTTGCGAGCGCATCGGCCCGGAACTGGCGGCACGCGGCCTGCTGTTCGTCGGCATCGACGTGATTGGCGGCTACCTCACCGAAATCAACGTCACCTCGCCCACCGGCATCGTTGCTATTGACGCCTTCAACGGCACGAACACCGCTGGCGTGATCTGGGACGCCATTGAGGGTAAGATTTCTCAGTAGTCTGGATTTTGTATTTGCAGGAGGGTCTTAACCCTCTTGCACCTCCCATCTCTTTGGCGGGCCGTGGTTCCAGTGCCCTCTGGATGCGCGACCGCATTTCCGCTCCTCCAGTTAAGATGGAAGGTCGGCAAGACCAACTTCGGGGGGATGTTCGACTATGCGGGGATTTGTGCCTAACGGGCGGCTGTGGTATCCATCAGTTCGCTGATAAGTATGTCTTTGGAATGAATCACCTCTGACATCTGTGAAAAGCCCGGGCCGTGCCATGGTCCGGGCTTTTTCATTATGGGTCCGGGGGTGCCATCCCCGAACCCACTCCCTTGCGCTACTTGGAGCGCGCAACCTCCACAATTTTGAGGACAAGCATTGCGAAGGCAATCATCAGCGTGGGGACGCCGATGATAAGGCTGATTAGTACGTCTTTAGAAATGTTGATCACCTCCTTCGACGGTCGTGATTGCAGCGCAGCGGCATGGCTGCGGTGCTGACCGTCAGGGAGAGTCATAGCAGGCGGCTCCCGAGAGCCTCTTTATTAAAATAAATAATTACAATAACTTAAAGATAATCGGTGAGGTGTGGGAGGGGCTGAGTTCCCCCCCCGCAAAAATTCCATTCCTATTGAAACCCTTAAGCCCTCGGGTGCGCGTTCCGGTACACGTCGAGGATCCGGGCGGCATCGACCTGGGTGTAGATCTGCGTGGAGGAAAGGCTGGCGTGGCCGAGCAGTTCCTGAATGGCGCGCAGGTCGGCTCCTCGTGCCAGCAAGTGCGTGGCGAAGCTGTGGCGGAGCGCATGGGGCGTGGCGGATGCGGGTAGGCCCAGCGCGACGCGGGCGCGCTGCATGGTGAGCTGCACCATGCGGGGGTTGAGCGGTCCGCCGCGCGCGCCGAGGAACAGCGGGCCATCCATGGGCAGAGGGTAGGGGCAGGCGCTGATGTATTCATCAACCGCTTTGGCCACG
>JAEZBH010000044.1 GCA_023427285.1 Pseudomonadota bacterium | reverse complement strand
CCAGCATCGAGTACTGCACCGCCTGGCTGGTCGTCTGTGAGATCAGCGAGACGATAAACCCGATGCCCAGGGCCGCGAACATCAACGCCAGCACCACGTAGGCGAAGTTCCACCAGTTGCCGTTCATTGGCACGCGCAGCACCAGCACCACCAGCGCCGAAATGCCCGCCGCCAGCACCAGCCCGATAAACATATAGCTGATGTACTTGCCCAGCAGCGTCTCGAATGCCGAGACCGGCGCGACACGGAACAACTCCATGGTGCCCGATGTGCGCTCACGGACGATGGACAGCGCCGCGAAGGTGACCAGAAGGTGCTGCAGCAGCAGCACGATCACGCCTGGCGCGAAGAAGTCCGAGGAGTTCAGCTCGATATTGTTCACGCTGACCGCTTCTGCACGGAACGGGCTGACAAGCACCTGCGGTTGGATGCTGCGGAAATCCGCGAGCTGTTCGTCCAGCGTCGTCAGATCCTGCTCGATTGCCGCTGCGCGCTGCGCCTCTTCGGAATAATTATCCTTATCCGTGGGAGTATCGTTGAGGCTTGCATTGTTGGCATTCAGCGCATCAAAGGTGCCCAGAATCTGGCTGGCGGCGCCTGACTGTCCGTTGTCGGGCCCGCCCATCATATTCTCGACGCCCTGCAGCACGCCCAGGCTTGCGCCTACGCTGAGCGACACCACATCCAGCGAGCTGTTCATTTCACTACGAGCAGTCTGCGCCGCATTCGCATCGCCGCGCTCGAACGCCTCGCGCATGGTGCGGGCGCTGTTGCGGGCGGTTTGCAGCTCATCCTGCACGCCGGCAGCCTCCGCCTGGCCTTCCTCGGCGATGCTGCGCAGCACGCGCCGGTTCAGCTCGTCCACGTAAATCTGCGCCACGTACTGCACGTAGCTCACCTGGAACGGGTCAATCTCGCGGTGGAAGAGCTGCACCACTGGCTGCTCGCTGTTGCGGATCTTCTCTTCTACCTGATCCGGAACGATCACTACCGCGTCTACCGCGCCACGGTTGAGCTGTGAAAGCGCTTCTCCTTCGTTCTGCACTACGCCACGGAAATCGAGCTGCGGCCCGAGTGTGGTGGCATACTCCTGCACCTGCGCTGCTGCCACCTCCTCCCCCGGTGGAACCACAAAAATCGCGCGCAGCACACGCGCCTCATTGCGGAACCCCAGGCCAAACAGCAGCAGGATCAGGAACGGACCCAGCACCAACGCCAGCAGCAGGCGCGTCTGGCGCAGGATTTCGACCAGCTCTTTGGAGACAAAAGCTGAAACACGGATGATAAAACTGGCGATGCTACGCATTGACTTGTTCTTCTTCTTGTTTAACCAGCTTCACGAATACGTCATCAAATGGGGGCAGATACTCGCCGATCGATTCGATCTGCAAGTTGTTGTGCCGGGCCCATTCGATCAACTGCGGCATGGCAGTGTTGGCTTCATCGACTGTCAGGCGCACCTCACGAGCGCTGAGCACCATTGGTGGGGCGATGATAAACGGCAGCCGCTCCAGGTTCGCGCGGAAATCCATCGGCAGCGGGTTATCGGTGCGCAGATCGATTACATCGCCGCCGAAAGCGCGCTTGCGCAGCCCTTCCGGTGTATCCACCAGCAGCAGCCGCCCTTGCGACATAATCCCTACCCGGTCGCAGTAGGCGGCTTCGCCAACGTATTGGGTAGTAACGAACAGGGTATAACCTTCCGAGCGGAGCACTTCAAAGTAATCCCAAATCTTGCGCCGCAGCACTGGGTCGATGCCCGCCGTCGGCTCATCCAGGAACAACAGCTCCGGCTTGTGGATTAGAGAGGCCGCCAGGGCAAGGCGGCGCTGCATACCGCCGGATAGATTTCTGGCTAATTTGCCACTGTCCGCCGACAGCTCTACAAAATCCAGCAGCGTTTTCAGCCTTTTGGACCGCCGGTACGGTACCCCATATAATGAGGCTGCAAACTGGAGGTTTTCGTACACGCAGAGATCCGGATAGAGCACGAAACCCTGCGTCAGATAGCCCAGCTTTTCACGGTCCTTGCGGGTGAATCTGGCGGGGTTATGCCCCAGGACGTTCACTTCCCCTGAGGAAGGCGCGTAGATGCCAGTCATCAGGCGGATGGTTGTCGTTTTACCGCAGCCGGAAGGGCCAATAAAGCCAAAAATGGACCCCTGCGGGATCTCAAAATTGAGGTCCTGCACAGCTGTCTGCTTGCCAAAGGTCTTGGTCAGGTTGCGCGCCCAGGCAATTGTTTCTTTCGTGCCGGGCGGCTGCGCCGGCGCTGTCGTACTTACCGGCTGAGTTTCACCTGCTGAATAAACGGTCATATAATCTCCAAAATTCTGTGGAATAAACGACACGCTTTTCCGTGTCAAAATATGCGGTTTGTACCGGTTTAAGTTAACCAGCTTCTTCGTCAATTAAGCATACAGAAACAAAGCCCCCTGCTTACCGGTGTATCAAGCCGGTGACTGCCGGGCGAATTTTGGCCATTCAAACCCAGGTATAATGAAGGGCGTGCGTTACCGCTTTAGGAGGGATAAAAGAAATTTATGGAACGAACCGTTCCCCGCGCAACCAGTGAAGAGATCCAACTGTACCGCAGCACCATGTACTCGCTGCTGCGCTCGACCGCCGAAGTGCAGGTGCGCACGCTGGAAGAAATGCATGCCGGGATGAACTCCCTGCTGCACCCGCATGCCCGCCAGCCCGTACCCGATATTTCCGCCTTCGTTTACAGCTCGCTGCGCCTGCCAGACTGCATGCCCGAGGTACGCTCGGTAGTGCTGGGACAGAACGCCGACGTCTTCCGGCGGCACGGCTTTCCCAATATCGAGCAGTGGCAGCCTGTAGCCGCCCGGGCGCGCAGGCGGCGCTGTTACTTTGATGGCAAGGATACCCTGGCTTGCTACATCGCCAGCCGCTCCGACATCGAAGATGTGATCCCCGCCCTGACGGCCTATGAGATTGAATGGAACAAGATGAACCTGCTCCTGCAGGGCTGGCCCGGAGAAAAAGACCTTTCCACCGTAGAGCACGACCCTGAGGCGCTGGATCTGCTGGGCCGCACCCTGGGCCTGGAATATGACGATATCGACCGCCTGCGCTCTATCTGGCGCGGGGCGCTGGGCCAGGTGCTCAAGGACATTCGCAAGGCGCGCCGGTCGATTGGTGTGCGGCTGCTCAGCGGATCGCTGAGCGAGTACCAGCGCGCCACGCACAAATGGTGGGAAAAGATCGAACGCGCCTGCCCAGACGCAGCCGAACGGCCTGTGTATTTCGTTTCCAGCAATACCCACAGCCTCACCAACTTGCTGAATGGGTTTGCCTTACAGCACGAACAGAACATTGAAAAATTTATCGAGCAGTCGCCGGATGAAAGCCTGCGCGGCGAGTGGCAGAGCATCCGCGAAGCGCAGGTGCGCTCCAGCCGCGAGAACTTCCTCTATTACGCCATGAAGAAGCTCCAGCAGTCGCCCGAGGGCGCAGCGCTCCAGCAGGCGCAGACCGAGTTCGAGCTGGCGCACGGCATCACGCGCATTTCCAGCGAACACTCGTTTGACCTCGAAGCCCAGGTGATCGATCTCTCGCGGCTGGACCTGGCGACACTCGACCCCCGGCTGACACACCGGCGTGATCTGTCTTTCCTGCGCCGCAGCGACGCGCTGATTATCAATATCGACTACCCCCTGGGGTTGGCGGCCTTCAACATCCTCTCCAAAATTTCAGAGCAAGCAGCCGAGGTGCTGGGCGTCTACGTGATGGGCAAATCCGCCTCGCTCAATGCCCGGCGGGGCGACGTGATGATCCCCAACGTGGTGCAGGACGAGCACTCGCACAACACCTACTTGTTCGATAACTGCTTCTCCGCCGCCAACGTAACTCCCTACCTCATGTACGGCACAGTGTTGGATAATCAGAAGGCCATCTGCGTGCTGGGCACCTTTTTGCAGAACGCGCAGATCATGGACGTGTTCTTCCGCGAAGGCTACGCGGATATCGAGATGGAGGCCGGGCCGTTCCTCTCCGCGGTCTATGAGATGTTCCGCCCCAAGCGCCACCCTATTGACGAGATCGTCAACCTGTACGACCTGCCGTTTGACCTGGGCGTACTGCACTACGTATCCGATACGCCGATGTCGAAGGGACAGAACCTGGGCGCGGGCACGCTCTCGTACTACGGCATGGACTCGACCTATGCCACCACGCTGGCAATTCTGCGCCGCATCTTCAAGCTGGAGCGCGAGCGCATGAATAAGGAAGACAACGAATGAACACCGGACCCGAGATAAAAAGCGTGCTGAAAGAGCAGTACAAGACCTCTGCCAACCTCAACGCGCGGATTGCCCTGCACCAGCGGTTCAGCAC
>JAEZBH010000543.1 GCA_023427285.1 Pseudomonadota bacterium | reverse complement strand
CAGGCAATCAGCGTGGCGTGAGCCTCCTGCCACACGCTCTGGGGCACCTTGTCCTCCAGCCCCACGTCCACCAGCACCTCGGCATAGTGTTCTGCCAGCGAGACATAGAGCATCACGCCAAGCCGCTCGGTTGAGCGGTGCATGCCATGAATGAAGAACTGCTCCCGCGCCGCCTGCGCCGCTTCCCGGTGCGCCCAACCTCTCGGCACGAACCACAGGAACGCCTGCGTCTGGGTCAGCAGCAGCGCCAGCAGCAAGAACGCCACCAATTGCGCGAACAGCAGCGCCGTCACCGGCCACGACGTCAGCACCAGCAAGATCCACGGCACCGCCAGCGACAGGAACGCCGCCCAGCCGAGCCCGATCGAGCGGAAGTCCTCCGAATGTTTGGCGATCACGCACACGATCTCGGCGGATGTTGTTGTTTCCGCCTCGGCCACCGCCGCCTCGATGCGCGTGAGTTCCGTTTCAGACAGCTTTGGCATCACCAGCCTCCCGATGCGCCGCCGCCACCGAAGGAGCCGCCGCCCCCACTGAAGCCGCCGCCTCCAAATCCGCCACCGAAGCCGCCTCCTCTATGACCCCCGCTCATCAGAATGAACGGCAGCGCCGCCGCTGCGGATGAACCGCCGCGCCGTCCGCGCCCGCCGCCCCGGCTCACCAGCCGCGCGATGAAGAACCAGATGATGAAAAACAGGATGGCCCCGCCAATGCCGATGCTGTCATGCGCCTCATCGGCTCGCCGGTCCGCCATCGCCTGAAACGGCTGGGCATCGCCGCCCAAAACCTGCGCAATGTCCTGCGTGCCGCGCAGAATGCCGCCCGCAAAGTCACCGGCCCGGAAGCGCGGCAGGATCGACTGGTTGATGATGACGCTGGAGAGCGCATCCGTCAGCCGCCCTTCCGCGCCGTAACCCACCTCAATACGCACCCGCCGCTCGTTCGGGGCCACAATCAGCAGCACGCCGTTATCCTTGGCCTGCCCGCTGCCGGGTTTTCCGCTCTGCCCAATGCCCCAGTGACGGCCAAGCTGATAGCCGTATTCCTCGATCTCGCGCCCCCGCAAGTTGTCGAGCGTCACCACCACCAGCTGGTCGGTGGTCTGCTTCTCCAGGCCTGCGGAAATCTGCTCGATCTGTTGCCGGGTTGCAGCATCGAGGATATTCGCCTCATCAACGACGCGACCCGTCAGCCTTGGGAACGTCAGCTTGCCGCCGCGCACCGCCTCGCCGGTCTCCGCCTTGGGCATGGTTGCCGGCGCCGCCTGCTGCTGACCCTGCTGGCCCTGCTGACCCTGAAGCGGAGCCGCCAAAGGTTTGGTTAAAGGCTCCAGCGCCTTGCCCGCGCCGCTGCGGTTGATGGCCGCCGCGCCCGCCGCTGCTTCGCCCGGCGCAACCTCTCCGCCGGACGCGCCGGAAATCACCGCCGTCGTTGCAGCGTCAGCCGGTGCCGCCTGCTGCTGCGCGCTGGCTGGCAGGGCAAGCCCGGCCAGCAGTACGCAGCCAATCGTCAGCCTGAGCCAGCAAGAGGCATCAACCCTCACTGAAAGCTCACCTTGGGTGCGCTCTGGGCTTCCGGTGTCGCCTGGAACGGCGTCTTGGGCTCGGCCCCGCCGTGGAAGATGGCGGTCACCCACTTGTCGGGAATGTTCTTGAACTCAAGGTTATAAGTCTGAACCGTCTGGATATAGTCGCGGCGCGCCACGGCGATGCGGTTCTCCGTCCCTTCCAGCTGCGATTGCAGCGCGAGGAAGTTCTGGTTCGCCTTCAGGTCCGGGTAGTTCTCGGCCACGGCCAACAGGCGGCCCAGCCCGCGCGAAAGCTCGGCCTGCGCCTGCTCAAACGCCTGCATTTGCTGCGGGTCGGTAACGTCCGTGGTGTTCAGGGTTACGCTGGTCGCCTTGGCGCGGGCTTCCATGACGGAGTTGAGCGTGCCTTCCTCGTGCTTGGCATAGCCGCGCACGGTCTCAACGAGGTTCGGCACAAGATCGGCGCGGCGCTGGTACTGGTTCTGCACTTCCGCCCAGGCGGCATCCGCCGCTTCGCCCTTGGTCGGCACGTCGTTGATGCCGCAGCCGGACAGCATCAGGGCCGCACCTGCCACGAGAACCAGTTGCCGCATGTTCATTCCCTGCTCCTTCGTACAATTCACTGTAGAAAAGTGGATGCAAGGCAGGCATTTGACAAGGCCTCTTAAATCTGCGGCCAAGGCTTCCTAACTATGCCTGACATGACCATGGGGCACACTCACACCATAACCATTCCGCCTGAGCACGCAGGTTACCGGCTGGACCGGGCGCTGGCGCTCGGCATCCCGACACTCAGCCGAGAGCGCATCAAGGCGCTCATCAGCACGGGCGAGGTCACGCGTGCAGAGACCCCCGTGCGCGACCCCGCCCTCAAGGTGAAGGCGGACGAGTGCTACGCCGTTGCCGTTCCGGCTCCGCGCCCGGCGGACACGCAGGCGCAGGATATCCCGCTTGAGATCGTCTTCGAGGACGAGCACCTCCTGATCGTCGACAAACCCGCAGGGCTGGTGGTTCACCCGGCGGCGGGCAATCTGGACGGCACGCTCGTCAATGCCTTGCTGCATCACTGCCACGGACGCCTCTCCGGCATCGGCGGCGTTGCCCGCCCCGGCATCGTTCACCGCATCGACAAGGACACCTCCGGCCTCCTGGTGGTCGCCAAGACCGACCCCGCGCACGAGCACCTGTCCCGCCAGTTTGCCGCCCACACCGTCGAGCGGGTCTATACCGCGCTGACCGGGGGCGTGCCCGGCCCTGCCTCGGGCCGCATCGAGGGGGCATTGGCGCGCTCGGTGCATGACCGCAAGAAGATGGCAATCGTCAGCGAGGGGCGCGGCCGCCACGCCGTCACCCATTACCGGCTTATCCGCCCGCTGGGGCCGGACGCCGCCCATGTGGAATGCCGTCTGGAGACCGGGCGCACACATCAGGTCCGCGTCCACATGGCCTCCATCGGCCATGCCCTGCTCGGTGATCCCGTTTATGGCCGTGCCGGTCGCAAATCCGGCGTAAAGTCCATTCTCGACCGGCTCGAATTCCGTCGTCAGGCGCTTCATGCCGGGGTGCTGGGGTTCATCCATCCGATCACTGGCGAGACCCTCCGCTTCGAGAGCCCGTTGCCCGACGACATGGTGCAGCTCATCGCGGCGCTTGATGGCACAAGTTGAATTTGGAAACAGTCTTTTCGTCTGTTCGTTGCTT
>JAEZBH010000422.1 GCA_023427285.1 Pseudomonadota bacterium | reverse complement strand
TTCAGGCCAGGAAGGCCGGGTCGATGACGATCCGGCCTTCGTCTTCAAGGACGTCGGGCACGGCATTGTCAATGAACGGCACGAGGAAGGTCTTGCCTTCGACGGTGCGGATTTCGAGCAGATCGGTGGAACCGTAGTTGGGAACGGCGATGATCTCGCCGATGACGGAGCCATCGGGCGTGACAGCGATCATGCCGATCAGGTCGATCTGGTAGAATTCGTCTTCATCCGCCGGGGCCAGGGCCTCGCGCGGGATGGATAGCTCAAGGCCGCGCAGCTGCTCGGCAGCGGTGCGGTCGTTCACTTCCTTGAACCGGGCAATCACGCCGTTTGGCTGAACCCGGATCTTCGAGACGGTGAGCGTGCGGTTGCCCGCATGCAGCGTCTTGTAGTGCTCCAGCCCCTTGGGGTCATCGGTGAAGGAGCGAATGCGAACCTCTCCTTGCAGGCCCTGCGGGCCGGTGATGACGCCCAAGGTGATGAAGCCGGCAGAGCTGCTGTCTGTTGGTCGCACTTTCTTAAGCGCAGGGTTCTCACCCTGCTCGAAAGCTGCTCCGTCAGCCGTTCGCGCCTTATCGGATTCCCGCGGGGGAAGATTGTCACGAACGGCCATACAGCAATACTCCGCTTAAAGGCTGAGATTACTCAGCAGCGCCTTCGCCGGCAGCTTCAGCTGCAGCAGCGGCAGCAGCTGCGGCCTTCTCGGCGCGCTCTTCAGCGCGTTCCTTGGCCTTCTGACCCGGAACACCCTTGTTCGGGTTGTTGCGAGCCGGACGCTGGGCAACGCCAGCGGCGTCCAGGAAGCGCAGAACGCGGTCGGTCGGCTGAGCGCCCTTTGCGATCCACTCCTTCGCCTTTTCGACGTCGAGCGTCACGCGCTCCGGATTGTCCTTCGCCAGCAGCGGGTTGTAGGTGCCGATCTTCTCCAGGAAGCGGCCGTCGCGCGGCGAGCGGGCGTCAGCAACGACGATACGGTAGTACGGACGCTTCTTGGCACCGCCGCGTGCCAGACGAATCGAAAGAGCCATTGTTATTTCCTTCCTCGTGTCGAGCCTGTCGTAATTTGACCTGCGGGGCTGCACAGAGCCGCACAGTTCAGCCATCCTTCCCGCGACAGGCGCCGGTCGGACGGCTGTATCCTTATTTCTTCATAAACTTCTGCCAGCCCGGCGGAAGCTTGGGCATGCCACCGCCCAGCCCCGGCAGACCGCCCGGAAGCCCGCCGCCCGGAAAACCCGGAGGCAGGGCGCCGCCCGGCATGTCGCCGCCGGGCATGCCGCCCGGAAGACCGCCAAGACCCTTCTTGCCGCCGCCGAAGAGGGAGCCGAGCGCACCCAGCCCGCCCATCTTCTTGATCTTCTTCATGGCCGTGGCCATGTCCTGATGCATTTTCAGCAGCTTGTTGACTTCCTGCACCGTGGTGCCGGAACCCTTGGCAATGCGGATCTTGCGCTTGGCGTTGATCAGCTCGGGCTTGGCCCGCTCCTTCGGCGTCATCGAGAGGATGATCGCTTCAAGGCGGTTCAGCGCCTTGTCGTCAACGCCGGAGGCGTCGATCTGCTTCTGCATCTTGCCCAGGCCCGGCAGCAGACCCATCACGCCCTTGAGGCCGCCGATGCGCTTCATCTGGCTGAACTGCATGCGCAGGTCGTCCATGTCGAACTTGCCCGCCGCCATCTTCTTGGCGAGCTTCTCGACCTCATCGGCCTCAACGGCTTCCGCCGCCTTCTCGACGAGGCTGACAACGTCGCCCATGCCGAGGATGCGGCCCGCCACGCGGGACGGATTGAATTCTTCCAGCTGGTCCAGCTTTTCGCCAACGCCGATGAATTTGATCGGCTGGCCGGTGACCGCGCGCATGGAAAGCGCCGCACCGCCGCGGCCATCGCCGTCCATGCGGGTCAGCACCACGCCCGAGAGGCCAACCTGATCGGAGAACTGGCGGGCAACGTTGACCGCGTCCTGACCGGTCAGCGAGTCGACGACCAGCAGCGACTCTGCCGGGTTCGCCTCGGCCTTCACGGCGGCCAGCTCGGCCATCAGCGTGGCGTCGATATGCAGACGGCCCGCGGTGTCGAGCATCAGCACGTCGAAGCCTTGCAGCTTGGCGGCCTGCAACGCGCGCTTGGTGATGTCCACCGGCATCTGGCCGGGGATGATCGGCAGGGTGGCAACGCCGACCTGCTCGCCCAGCACCTTCAGCTGCTCCTGCGCCGCCGGACGCTGCACGTCGAGCGAGGCCATCAGGACCTTCTTGCGCTCGCGGGTTTGCAGGCGGCGGGCGATCTTGGCGGTCGAGGTGGTTTTACCCGAGCCCTGAAGACCGATCATCATGATGACGGCGGGCGGGGTGATGTCGATGTTGAGCTTGCCGGCTTCGGCAGCGGCCTCGCCGCCCAGCATCTCGACCAGCGCATCGTTGACGATCTTGACGACCATCTGGCCCGGCTTGATCGACTTGATCACTTCCTGGCCGACAGCGCGCTCGGTGGCCTTCGCCACGAATTCCTTGACGACGGGCAGGGCAACGTCCGCCTCCAGAAGCGCCACGCGGACCTCGCGCATCGCTTCCTTGACGTCCGCTTCGCTCAACGCACCACGACCCGTCAGCTTGTCAAAGACTGATCCCAGCCGTTCGCTCAGAGACTCGAACATGCCTGTTCCCCGTCTGGCCCGTCGCGTTCCCGTCAGGGGCGGCGTTGGGCCGTTTTCACACAAAACACGAATGGCGCCGGTGGGCGAAACCTCGCTGACCGACGGGCATCCGTGGATGCTTAATAATGTACTGCTTCTTTGGAAGCTTGCCGGGGATACACCGCCTGCCTTGAGGAGTCAATCTGGGCAGGAGAAAGAGGAGCTTGAATGAAAAGGCCCTGCGAGGAGAGAACCCGCAGGGCTTTGTTTTAGAAAAGAGGGCGTACCCAATACGCCAGCAGTGACGCTGTATAGAATAAACCGCTCTCTCCACTCTGCAACAGTCTGATAGTCGCATATGCGGTGATTTGATCCGGGCGATCTGTTTTAACCTATTGTAATTACAATGATATACGACCACTGAACCCTTGCGTGGTTGAGCTTCCCTTGTTTCCATGCATTTCCCGGCTGGCCGGTTGGAGAGAACGGCAGCGCGTCTGCTGTCAACCGCCAGGATCCGTGCTCTTGCCTGACAATGCGGGCGCGGAAATCGACGGGTAAGAAAGGGGGAACTCCAATATGATCAACAGTGACGTGCTGGTGGTGATTATTTCACTGCTGGCGTTGCTGATTGCGGCTGTCCGTTTCGGGCAGTCGCTTGAGCGGCGTCGCAGGGACTAACCTGCCAGCGAGGGAAGAGCCGGGCGGCGAACGGACGCGCTGGACGCTGCCCGGCGTCCTTTGGAAATCGGGCGTGCTCAGAAA
>JAEZBH010000421.1 GCA_023427285.1 Pseudomonadota bacterium | reverse complement strand
GGCTATCGCTTTCTAGAAAGGCTTATACAGATAAAAATGAAGAAACAGAATTTGCTCGGTTGGTTCCGCGTTTTGCCAGGATTGCTCGCCATTGTTCTACTGGCCGCTTGCGGCGCACAGCAGACTGCCAGCCCCACGCTGACAGCTGCCGCGCCCACGCTTACATCCACCCCAGTGCCAACCGATACCCCAGCCCCTACGGCCACCCAAACGGAAACGCCGACGCCTGAAGCGACGAAAACACCCACAATCACAGCAACGGCGACGATTTCGCCGACACCGTCGATGTCGGCGACGCCTACGCTCACCCCTACGGCATCTGCATCACCCACTCCGAGCGCATCGCCTACCCGCGATTACCCCAACGTGATAGTGAACCAGCAGGCCAACTGCCGATACGGCCCGGGCACGGCGTATCTGTACCGCTGGGGCTTGTACGAGGGCGACACCGCCGAGGTGCACGGACGTAATTGGAACGGAACGTGGTATTGGATCAAGCCGTTCAACCTCGACAGCCACTGCTGGGCCTCCGAGATTGTGTTTGACGTGGATGAAGGCGACCCGAAGCGTGTGCCGTATGTAGAGCGCCGCCTGCCTAAGACAACCTTCGCGGGGCCGCCCGGAAATGTGCAGGCTTCCCGCAGTGGCAGTGAAGTGACTATCTCGTGGGACGTGGTGCCGTTGAGCGATGACAAGCGCCGCGGCTACCTGATCGAGGCCAATATCTGCCAGAATGGGGCGTATTTCCCCATCGTGATCCAGACGGACAACACCAGCTATACCTTTACCGATGAACCGGGCTGTGCGACAGCTTCAAACGGCCTGCTCTACACCGCCGAGAAGCACGGCTATTCTGACCCGGTCCAGATACCCTGGCCCTAAGAAAAACAGCGTGTGTTTCCATACAGCGACACCGGATGGGTGAAACTGTGGCCCATTTGCTGTCGCTGTATGGAAACACACCGGGGATTTTAGGGAACTTCCCGCATTGTGCAAAGACGCCCAAAGCCTTATGATGAAAAAAAGGGGGATTACACCATTGTTTTTCATGGAGGGATAATGGCAACCAAAGCGAAAGATCAAAAGGATACCCGCGTTACCAAAGACGGGCGGATGGTTAAGACCAGCCACGACCTGCCGGAGGATAAGCGGAGCGAAATGGTGCGGCTGCTCAACCAGCAGCTCGCCGATACGTTTGACCTGTTCACCCAGACCAAGCAGGCCCACTGGAATGTGAAGGGCATGCAGTTCTACCAGCTGCACGAGTTATATGACGAACTCGCGGCAGGGCTTCTTGCGCACGTCGATACGATTGCTGAGCGCGCAACCGCATTGGGCGGCGCGGCAACCGGAACGGCTCGCATGGCTGCCGGGGCAACCCGCCTGGAAGAGTTCCCTGCCGACCCCGTAGGCAGCATGGAGAGCGTGCGCCTGCTGGTGGACCGCTATGCTAATGTAGCAGAGTCGACCCGCGAGGGCATCGACCAGGCCGAGCAGGCGGAGGATATGGTCACCGCCGACCTGTTGACCCAGGTGGCGCACGATCTGGACAAGTCTTTGTGGTTCCTGGAAGCGCATTTGCAGGAACGGTAGGTTTGAAGCATTGTCTATAGAAAGAAACCGCCGCGATCGACGCGGCGGTTTCTTTATTAACGTGAGTTCGGGATAAGGGTGGATTTTGTAGTTTTTGAGGTGCGAAGCACCTCAAAAACTACAAAAACCACCCTTATCCCGTAACCCGAACTGACGTTTCTTATCTCGCCATTCATGCTGGGGCGCAGAGTGAGAGCATCTTTTCCAGCTAAATCCGCAAGCGCATTGCGCTTGCGGAATAAGTGAGCAGAAAGAAAAAGGCCGCCTTTTTTCTAGCGGCCTTTTTCTTTCAATCTTGCGTTGTGCGTTACAACTGTTCCAGATACTGGATCAGCAGGCGGACACCGAAGCCGGTGGCGCCTTTGGGGGCGTAGGGGCCATCTTTGTTGGCATCTGCTACTCCGGCGATATCGAGGTGCGCCCACGGCACTTCGTCATCCACGAAGGCCTTGAGGAACGCGCCGCCGAGAATGCAGTGGCCTTCGCGGCCGCCCGAGTTCTTCAGGTCTGCGTCGTCGCCCTTCATATTGCGGCTGTATTCCTCGTCCAGCGGCAGCCGCCACAGGCGCTCGCCGGTGGCTTCGCCTGCGCGGAACAGGGCTTCTGCCAGGGCGTCGTTGTTGGAGAGCAGCCCTGCGCGCACGCGCCCAAGCGCCACCACCACGCCGCCGGTCAGTGTGGCCAGGTCAATGACGGCGCGCGGATTGTAATTTTCCTGCGCGTAGGTGAGGGCATCCGCCAGCACCAGGCGGCCTTCGGCGTCGGTTGAGATAATCTCCACCGTCTTGCCGTTGAGCGTGCGGATGATGTCATCCGGGCGGTAGGCTTCGCCGGAGATCATATTCTCGGCGGCGCTGATGATGCCCACCAGCGGGGTTTTGATCTTTAACTCGGCGGCTGCCTGCATGGTTGCCAGCACATCTACACCACCGCATTTATCATACTTCATCCCGACGATGCCTTCCGTGCTCTTTACCGAATAGCCGCCGGTGTCAAAGGTGATGGCTTTGCCCACCAGCACCACCGGCTGCTGGCCGTCGGCGTTTACGCCGGGATATTCCAGCACAATCAGGCGGGGTGGGGTGCGGCTGCCCTTGCCGACGGCCAGGATCGCACCTGCACCCATATCGGCGAGCATTTTGTCGTCGAAAACCTTGTAATCCAGCCCGTATTTCAGGGCAACGGCCTGCGCGCGCTCGGCGAGCGTGATGGGATTAATCACGTTGGCCGGTTCGTGGGCCAAATCGCGGGCGAAGATCACCGCATTGGTCAGGCGCTCTACACGGCTGATC
>JAEZBH010000216.1 GCA_023427285.1 Pseudomonadota bacterium | reverse complement strand
GCCCTGCACTCGCCGCCGCATTTGAACTGCGGAATCACCCGCAGCAGCACGCCCTGGGCATTCGCCTTGCGCTGTTCGTAGGGGGCATGTGCGTGGTCCATTACTTTGCCTTAATACTGGTGGGCCTGTTCGTTGCCGTACTGATGATTTTCGGCCTGGCGCAAGCGGTGCGTTCGCGCAGTTTTGGCGTTCTGCTGCGGTTGGGCGGTTGGTCGCTGCTGGGGCTGGTGCTGGCGCTGCCCTGGCTGGTGTGGGTTTTCCAGCACACACGCCGGCAGATGCGGCTGGATCTTACCCTCATTACTGACCAGACAGAGGGCGCGCAGCAGCGGATGACCGACCTATGGAATTACACGGTCTATCTGATGGGGCCGCGGCGCAATTATTACCTCTTGGGTCTTTCAGGGCTCGGGCTGCTGACGGGCCTGCGGAAAATACCCCTGCGCCCCCTGGTGCTCTGGGCGGTTTTGATTGGCCTGCTCTCGCTGCCGTGGGCCCCACGCTTTGGCCCCTTCCGATCAGACCACTTCACCATCATCCTGTTCTTCCCTGCTGCGATCCTGTTGGCGGAGCTGCTGGTGCAGTCGGTTGGCGCGCTTCTGCGGGTGCTGCGTACGCCGGAAACGCTGGCCCAAGAAGCCGCCCTGGCGCTGCTGGCGCTGGTGGTGGGTGGGCTGCTGGTGTGGGGCGGGCGTGAGACCCGCTACATTACCAATCCGGCGACGATCATTGCCACCCGGGCAGACGTGCAGGCGCTGGACTGGGTGAACGTCAACACGCCGCAGACGGCACGCTTTTTTATCAATGCGACGCGCTGGCAGGCGGTGTGGCGTGGGGTCGATGGCGGCTACTGGCTGATGCCCTACACCGGTCGGTTTGGCCTGGTGCCGCCGACGTTTTACAGTTGGGGCCTGCCAGAATACAGGGCGCAGATTGCGGGATGGGCAGAACGCGCGGAGGCTGTGGAGGGCTGCACGTCTGCTTTTTGGGAGGTGGTGGATGAAGCTGACCTGACCCACCTCTATCTGCGCGAAGGTGTGGGCAGGCTGCAGCCAACGGCAGTGCAGAACTGGCCGAATTTACAGTTAATTTATCGGGTAGACGGTGTATATATCTACCAAATAGGTCGATAATTGCATCTGTATTCAGGGGGTGATTGGTTGTGCGTGCTCAGCACAGTAAGCCAATCACCCCTAATGCTGTAACAAAACCAGTTGGGAACAGCTTTCGCGTGGAGAGCGTTTAAGATGTATGGCCTAACGATTCCGCAAGGGGATGGTGCGCCTGGTGGATGCTTGCAAATTACAGGTATGTGCGTTATGATCCAGACGACCAAATCAGGTTTACTACAGACAAAACCCTGTACGGACCCTCGCAGCGGAAATGCTACAAGTGCGGCATTCCCGGGTGTGCGACTGCCAAACAAACCACGGAGGTTCATTGAGAATGAGTGACATGCCTGCAATCCTGGGAGGATCGCCCGTATTCCCAAAGAAGGTCAACATCGTTCGCCCAGTCATGCCAGACTTTGCTGAGATGGCGGATGGGGTGCAGGGCATCCTACGCTCTGGCATGGTGACCAAAGGAGAATACCTGAAAGCGTTTGAAAAGGCGGTCCGCGAGCATTTGGGTGTCAGGCATGCCATTGGCGTATCGAGCTGCACGTCGGGCTTAATGCTCACCTACCGTGGTTTGGGGCTCACCGGCGACGTGGTTGTTCCCAGCTTTACCTTTATGGCAACGGTCAGCGCCCTGGTTTGGGCTGGCCTGCGGCCCATTTACGTAGACGTAAACCCGGGCACAACGAATATGGATCCCGCCGCTGCTGAGGCCGCGATTACCCCCAACACCAGCGCCATTGTGGCCGTGCATAATTTTGGCAACCCCGCCGAGATTGATGCGTTAAAGGCAGTCGCAGACCGCCATGGCCTTAAGCTGATTTTCGACGCCGCGCACGGATTTGGCGCGCTGTACCAGGGGCAGCCGGTGGGTGGCCAGGCGGACGCGCACGTGTTCAGTCTCAGCCCCACCAAACTGCTGATCACCGGCGAGGGCGGCATTGTCTCTACCAATGATGATGATCTGGCACAGAAGATCATCCTGGGGCGCGAGTACGGCAACAGCGGCAGCTACGACAGCGCCTTTGCAGGGCTCAACGCGCGCATGCCTGAGTTCAATGCCTTGCTGGGCCTGCGCAGCCTCGAACGCCTGGAAGAAGCTGCCCAAACGCGCAACCAGTCGGTGGAGATGTATCAGGAACTCATCGGCTCGCTGCCGGGCGTTCATTTCCAGCAAGTACTGCCGGGCAACCGCTGCTCATACAAAGACCTTTCGGTGGTATTCGACTCGCAGCAGTTCGGCCTTACCCGCGATGAACTGGCAGTGGCGCTCGCCGCTGAAAATATCGACACGCGCAAGTATTACGAACCGCCCGTGCACCGGCAGACGGCGTATGCAGATTATTATGAAGGGCAGCCTCTGCCCAATACGGAATGGCTGGCGCAGAACAGTCTCAGCTTCCCCATGTGGTCGCAAATGGAACCTGCCGTTGTGACGGGCATTTGCGAAGCAATCCAGCGGGTGTACAAGAATCGTGAGGCCGTGCGAGACTGCGCCCGCCGGCAAACAGCGTAAGGAATGCGGCAGGATGGCTGACTTTTTCGGGAAAGATGGTTTGAGGACCTTCTTGCAGAACGATATTAAAAATAAGATCACCCTGGAAGGGGTTCTGAAACTGGGCGCAGACGCTGTGCTGATCAATCTCTCAGTGATCACCTCACTGGTGGCGCGGCTGCTGTGGATTATTGCCTATTCTCCTGAAGCCGATATTAAACCTCGCGAGGTCCTTTGGGATTACTGGCAGATTTATACGGACAGCGGTTGGCTGCTGACGTTGATCTGCCTGGTGGTGTTCTCCATCATGGGGTTCTATACCCACGGGCGTCTGTACCGCGGCCGTTATAAGCAGCTGGTTGTCTTGCAGGCGGTCAGTATTTCTTACCTGATCTTTGGTGCACTCACATACCTCTCGCAGGGTATTTTCTTCGACTTCCTCAAGGATTATTTGGTCATCTCGCGTGGTGTGTTGATGGCTTCGTGGGCGCTGAGCGTGCTCTTTTTGATCCTCGCCCGCGTGTGGATTTCGGTTTGGCGGCGCATGCTGCGTTCCGATAAACAATCGGAAACCCCGGCGGAGCCAATAGTGCGCCGCGCGCTGGTGATTGGTGGAGCGGGGTATATCGGTTCGGCGCTGCTGCCGCGCCTGCTCGACCAGGGTTACGA
>JAEZBH010000142.1 GCA_023427285.1 Pseudomonadota bacterium | reverse complement strand
CCGCCCGGCAGTTCTCGGCCTTGCTGAGATCGGTCACATGCGCCGTTGCCCGGCTGCCTTCCGCCTCTGCCAGACGCGCCGTTTCCTGAAGCTCGCTTTGCGCCACATCCACCAGAAACAGGTCCGCCCCGGCACGCGCCAGCTCTAACGCTGTTGCGCGGCCAACCCCGCTGGCAGCGCCGGTCACCAACGCCGCGCGGCCCTTCATGCTGCTTACCTTTGGCATTCAACCCCTCCCCGGTTGCGGGATTTCTGACACCACGCGCTATTCGCCGTCGCTGAGGCCAAGCTTGCGCTCATAAATGGTGTGGAAGTTGCGGATGATTGATTCCTGATAGGTGGAATACCAAAGGTGCTCTGGCACCTTGGTGCGCAGCCCCTTCTGGACCGCCACCATGTTTGCCGTGTCCTGATCGGCGATTTTGGCGAGCGTTCCAAGCTCCGGCGCGGTGGTCCATGGCTCATCCGCCCCCAGTTGCCGCGCGGGCCGGGCAAGCGGCTTGGGCTTGCCCTCCGGCCACGGGGCCAGCAGCATGATGTCCATGAGGCATTCCTCCGGATTGCTGCCGTTTGGGCGAAACCGGTAAACAATGCGCGCCCAGCCGCCCCACGGGCTGAAATTCGGAAACAGGTTGTTGAAGGTCTGCTCGTTCAGTTCCGCATCGGAGAACTGCTCGACCTCATCTCCGATCAGGCCACGCAGATAAGCGCGGTTGAAGTCCGCCATCGCCTGATAGGCCTCAACCGCCCGCGCCGGCGGCGCGATGATCCCGCGCAGCGGGCTCGACGCGCTGATATTCACATGGCCCAGCCGCCCCCAGTTGCCGAACACGTCATAGCGGGTATCTGACAGGTCGCCGCCGCCCAGCAGCAGCTGCGGATGGGTTGCAATGGTGTGGTAGGACTCAAGGAAGGCCTCCATCGCCACCTTCCAGTTGGCGCGAATGACCTTGACCACATGCGCCTGTTTATAGCGGTTCTCCAGCTTCACCTTGGCGTAGTGCTGGAGCATCTCCGGCCCCATGTGATCTTCAAGCGGGCCAGCCTTGGGGTCGGGGTTGATGAAGACGAACCCGCCCCAGGTGGCAACCTTTGCGCCGGGCAATTGGGAGACATCCTCGCGCACGCCGGGGAAATCCCACTCGGCGGGAATTTCCTTCAGCGAGCCGTCAATCTTCCAGCTCCAGCCGTGATAGGGGCAACGGAAGTCCCGCGCCTTGCGGCCATGGCACGAGCGCAGCGAGCGCCCCCGATGCAGGCAGGCGTTCACATGCGCCTTGAATTCGTGCTCACCCGTGCGCACGATCAGGTACGACAGGTTGGCGATTTCATAAATGTGGTAATCGCCAACTTCGGGAATATCGTCTTCCCGGCAGGCCATCTGCCAGGTGGTCTTCCACAGCTTCTCAACCTCAAGGTCGTGATATTTCTGCTCGAAGAAACGGGCGGTCGAGACTTTCTTCGGCCCGCCGGGAAGGGGCGAGGAGCGCCGATAGATTTCCGGAATGAGATCGGGCCGCCGGTCGCTCTCAAGAAACACCTCAAGGGGAATGTGGGAGGAGGCACGCGCCCCCTCCGGCGTTTCGATGCCGTCATCGGCCTTGTACGGCGCGATGATCTTGGGCCGCTGCGCGGCATTGCCGCCGCCGGATCGACCCGGATTGGTGGTGAAGGCAGGCGGCGGCGCATCGTCCGTCACCGGCAGGAGCGTCCAGAAAATGTCCCGGCCCGGCGGCAGGTCCGGCCCGCCGATGTAGTGCAGCATGTGCGGATCGGCATAGGTCAGATCGCCTTCCAGCCACGCGCCGTCCCAGCGGAACAGGCCGCTCAGGTTGTTGGCGGCATCCTGCACCCGCACGGTGCCGTCACCCACTTCCTCATAGATCATGCCGTTGATCGGATGGGGCTCGCGTCTCATCACAGTCTCTCCGGGTCGATAGCACGTCAGGCAGCGGGGCCTTCCCCGCGCACCAAAGCCAAAGCGGTTTGCGTCACTTTCTCGGCGCTGGGCACATGGGCCGTCTCCAGCGGACGCGAGAACGGCACCGGATTGAACGGCGCGCCCACGCGGGCAACCGGGGCCTTGAGCTTGCCGAAAAACCGCTCCGACACGACTGCGGCAATTTCCGCACCCGCCCCGAACGGCACCACCGCTTCATGGACAATGAGGCAGCGCCCGGTTTTCCCGACAGAGGCCAGAACCGTTTCCTGATCCCACGGAGAGATGGTGCGCAGGTCGATCAGCTCGGCATCAACGCCAGCGTCCGCCAGCGCGGCGGCGGCGGCGCGGCACTCCGTCATGGTGCGCGAGTAGCTGATGATGGTGATGTCGCGGCCCTCGCGCACGACCTTGGCCTTGCCGATGGGCACGCGCGTGCCCGGCGTTGGCCGCGTGCCGGTGGTGCGATAGGTCGGCAGGTTCTCGATAATCAGCACCGGATCGGGGTCATCAATGGCGCTGCGCATCAGGCCGTAGGCGTCCTCCGTCGTTGAGGGAGCGACCACCTTCATGCCCGGCGTGTGCGCGAACCATGCTTCCAGATAATCGGAATGCTGCCCGCCGCTGGCATAGCCCGCGCCGGTCATGGTGCGGATGACGAGCGGCACACTGGTCTGGCCGCCGGACATGTAACGCAGCTTGGCCGCGTGGTTCACGATCATGTCCATGGCGACGGTCGTGAAGTTCATCAGCATGATCTCGGCCACCGGCTTGAACCCGGCCAGGCTCGCGCCAATCGCGGCCCCGATGATGGCCTGCTCGGAAATCGGCGTCGAGCGCACGCGCTTCTCGCCGAACCGGGTGGAGAGGCCCCGCGTTACGCCGGTAACGCCGCCGCCTTCGGGATCAGCCACGTCTTCACCCAGAACCAGCACCCTGGCGTCGTCAGCCATGGCGTCGGTGAGCGCCGCATTGAGGGCTTCAATGATGGTGCAGGGCTTTGCGGCAACGTCCGCCGCCACTTTTTCAAGAGTCTGGCTCACGCGGCATCTCCGTAAACGTCAGTGGACAGTTCGCTCAGGTCCGGGAACGGGCAGTCAAGGGCGTAGGCGACGGCATCATCCAGCTGGGCCTCGAAATCAGCCTCGATGGCGGCAAGCTGGTCTTCCGTTGCAATGCCCGCGCCAATCAGGTGCGCGCGGAATTTCGGGTAAGGGTCGTTTGCAACCCATTGCGCTTTTTCGGCCTTGTCCATGTACTGGTCAGGATCGCCGAACACATGGCCGTGAAAACGGAAGGTCATGGCCTCGATGAGCGTCGGGCCTTCGCCTGCGCGGGCGCGCTCCACTGCCTCTTTGGCTGCGGCATACATGGCGAACGGGTCGTTGCCGTCCACATGAATGCCCGCCATGCCGTAAGCGTTGGCGCGGTCTGCAATGCGCTTGGCGGATGTGGACTTGTGATAGGCCGTATGCTCGCCCCAGCGGTTATTCTGGCACAGGAAAATCACCGGCAGCTTCCAGACGGAGGCCATGTTGAGCGCTTCATGGAACGCGCCGATGTTGGATGCGCCATCGCCGAAGGTGGCAACGGTCACCCGCCCGTCTTCGGCCAGTTGCGAGGCCCACGCCAGACCGTTGGCGATGGGCATTGAGGAGCCGACGATGCCGGTTGTGACCATGATGCCCTTGGCCGGATACGTCAGGTGCATCGGGCCGCCCTTGCCCTTGCAGGTGCCCCCCGAACGCCCGGCAATTTCGGCCCACAGGTCGCGCAGCGGCAAACCCTTGGCCAGCATGTCGTGAATGCCGCGATAAATGGTGCAGAGGTAATCCTCGTCAGTCAGGTTCACCGACATCGCCGCCGGAATGACTTCCTGCCCGCGATAGCTGTAATAGGGCATCATCAGGCGACCGGAAGTGATGACCTTGCGGCTTCGCTCGTCATTGGCCTTGAGAAGCGCCATGCGCCGGAACATCTCCAGCTGAATGGCGGGATCGGGTGCAATGCTGCTCACTGTCTCTCTCCTTATTCTGCGGCCCTTATTCTGCGGCGGCGCTGGCGTTTGTGTCGGGGATCTCGGCAAGCGCTACTGCTCCGCCGTTGCCTTTGAGCGCTTCGGCGGCCCGCCAGCCCGACCAGATGCAATCCGCCAGCGACAGGCCGCTGACGTAGTAGTTCGAGCAAATGCCGATGGCGGTTCGGCCCGCCGCATACAGGCGCTCGACAGGTTGGCCATCACTGCCGATGACCTGCCCCGTGTCTTCATCGACAACGAGGCCGCCCATGGTCAGCGCCGGAATGGGCGCAAGCCGCAGCGATGCGCCGATATCGGTGGCGTAAAACGGCCCGGTCTCGATCTTGCGGCGCAGCTTTTCCGATTTGCCGAGCGGGTCCGGCTGGCCCGCCTCAATC
>JAEZBH010000130.1 GCA_023427285.1 Pseudomonadota bacterium | reverse complement strand
TGAAAGACAAGGTTGTTATCATCACTGGCGCGGGTCCCGGCATGGGGCAGGCGTTGTGCCGGGGAGCGGCGGCAGAAGGCGCGAAGGTTGCGATTTCGGCGCGCTCGGTCGATGCGATCAATGCAATTCGCGATGATATCGTGGCAGCAGGAGGGGAGGCCATCGCCGTTCCGACCGACGTGTCCGATACCGCCCAGTGCAAGCGGCTGGTGGAGGAAACGGTCAAGGCGTTTGGCCGTGTCGATGGCCTTGTCAACTCGGCCTACTTCCATCCGCCATGGGCGAGCCTCGAGACTGCCGAGATCGACGATGTCGCAAAGGCACTGGACGTTATTGCGTTGGGTGGCCTGCGGATGGCGCAAGCGGTAATTCCGCATATGCGCAAGCAGGGCGGCGGTTCTATCGTCAACATTTCAACGCTGGCAACCCGCCGCCCGATGCAGGGCGAGGGCGGTTACGCCATGGGCAAAGCGGCTCTGGCGCAGATGACCCGCCACATGGCGGTTGAGCTGAACGGCTCGGGCATTCGCCTGAACACCGCGTTGATGGGGTGGATGGACGGTGCGCCGCTGCAAAGCTATTTTGCCTCGCAGCCCGATGGCGGGGCGGCGGCACGCGCCGAGACCGCCGCGCGTATTCCGGTTGGCCACATTCCGCCGGACAAAGACTGCGCCAAGGCCGTTTACTTCCTGCTCTCGGATTATGCGAGCGAAGTGACCGGCGCTGCGCTTGATGTCAACGGCGGCGATTGGGTGGCACCATGAGCGCAGACGCTGTACTGAACGGCGAGGCTTGGCGCAATTTTTGCGCTGAGCTCGCCTCAATCGGGGATCTCGTCCTCGATCCGTCCAACCCTGCCAATCCGATCGATCGGGCTGAGGGTTTTCGCTACCTCACCCGCCTGCTGCGGCTGGGGCTGGAGCAGCATGTGGAAGCACGGGATCCGAGCTTCCCGTTCTTTTACCAGCTGAGCCACACCACCGCGAAGATCGGCGCGGACAATCCGGATAACGTGTACTGGAACGCGCGGATCAGCGGCCAGTATGAATACCGGATTACGGTGAAGCGCGGCACGATGGCGTATTTCTCCATTCTCGCCAATGCGTTCCGCTATCAGGAAGACGGCACAAACGTTGCAACCGGTAAGCTGATCGATAGCGATATCGAGTGGGGGCCGGACGGCGTTGCAGAGCTCATCGCCAGCTGTACGCCGCAGCCGAAAAACTGGCTGCGGCTTGAGCCGGATGCGAACATGATCATCGTGCGCCAGAGCTATCTTGATCGTGCAAACGAAAAGCCGGGCGAGTTCAAGATCGAGCGTATCGGCGGTCCGGCCACTCCGGCTCCGCTTGACCCAGCGGCGCTGGGCGCGGGTCTCAAGGAAACTGCGGCGTTCGTGCGCGGCATTGCCGCGACATTCATCGACTGGTCCAAGCTGTTCCAGCAGCATCCGAACCAGTTCCCCGAGATCGATCAGCAGATGTTCCAGCGCGGCGGCGGTGCGACGGATATTTATTACGCGCACACCTACTGGAAGCTGGAGCCCGATGAAGCATTGATCATCGAGGTCACGCCGCCGGAGTGTTATTACTGGAATTTCCAGCTTGATAACTGGTGGATGGAATCCCTCGATTATCGCTTCCTGAGCGTCACCTTGAACAAGACGACCGCGAAGCTTGAGCCGGACGGTCGCCTCATCATGGTGGTTGCGGCTGAGGATCCGGGCTTCGGCAATTGGATTGACACGGCGGGTCACACTGAAGGCACCGGCCTCTTGCGCTGGGCCGGGGCGACCGAGCACCCGCTGCCGACCACTCGCGTGGTGAAACTGAAGGATATCAAGCAATGAAATCTGTTGCAGAAGATCCGGTCAACGGTTTTGATCCCAACTCGGTTGTGGTCTCGGATACGGTGGAGATTGCGGCTCCGGCCAGCATCGTCTGGAAAATCCTGACTGACCTGCCGCGCTACAACGAATGGAATCCGTTCTGCGTGCGCGCCGTCTCCACGCTCGAAATGGGTGCGCCGGTGTACATGACACTGGTGAGCTATGTTGAGCCGGGCAAGCTGGTGCCCAACTGCGAATATGTGTGCGCTTTTGAGCCGGAGAAGCTGTTGTCGTGGGAATTGCCCCACACTGAAGAGTGGCCATATCCGGCGCGGCGCGACCAGATTATCGAGGCAACTGGCCCGGAGAGCTGCCGTTATCACTCAACGGACGCTTTTTATGGCCAGAACGGCATCCATGTAATGCGGTTTGCGGGGCCGTGGGTGAAGCGGGGCTTTGATGATTCAGCAAAGGCGCTCAAAGCCCGCGCCGAAGCCATGCATCAGGGCTTGATTTCCTGATCCAGGCCGCTGTTTGCGGTGGTAGGCGAAAGCCCGGGAACGTTCGTGTTCCCGGGCTTTCTTATGTGTGAGTTGGCTCTGACGCTGTCTGCGAGCGCGGGGCCTAGCGATTGGCTGCCAGGATCATGTCCGCAGCCTTTTCCGCAATCATCATGGTCGGCACGTTGGTATTCCCGCCCGGCACCATCGGCATGACGGAGGCATCGACCACGCGCAGCCCCTCGATGCCGTGGACGCGCAACTGGGGGTCGACAACCGCCATGGCGTCTCGTCCCATGCGGCAGGTGCCGACAGAGTGAATGTCGTTGACGGCGGTTTCTCGCAGGTAAGTGTCAAGGTCGTCGTCCGATTGCAGGGCCGCACCGGGAGCCAGTTCCTCGCCGCGCAGCGGATCGAACGGCTTTTGCGCAAAGATGTTGCGCACGGCGCGGATCGCGTCGCGCCCCAGCGCCATGTCATTGGGAGAGGCCAGAATGTTCGGGTCCATGGCGGGCGGTGCCATCGGATCGGCAGAGGCCAGCCGGACCTGCCCCGCGCTTTCCGGGTAAAGCAGGTTGATGTGGGCAAAATACCCGTGCTTCATGATCAATTCGCGCCCCATGGCCTCGTAAAGCGCCATGGAGAAGTGGATCTTGATGTCCGGCTCATCCGAGCCCGGGCGCAGGCGCATGTAGGCCACGACTTCCATGGGTGGCTGGGCGAGCGGCCCCTTGCGGAACACGGCAAAGTCGAATGCGGCCTTGGCGGCAACGAGCGGATTGAAGAAATTGTAGAGCGAGACCGGCTGTGAGCAGGTCTGCTTTACGGTGACGGCAATGTGGTCCCGCCAGTTCTGGCCGACGCCGGGTAAATCATGGACCACCGGAATGCCATGCTCGGCCAGATGGGCGGCCTCTCCGATCCCGGACAGCATGAGAATGTGGGGGGTGTGAATTGCTCCTGCCGAGACGATGACTTCCCGTGCGGCGCTTGCGCGAACAGTAGTCTCTCCCACCCGGTATTCGACGCCGCTGGCCTGCTTGCCTTCAAACAGAATGCGCTGCACATGCGCGCCGGTCACAATGGTCAGGTTTGGCCGCTTGGCGACCGGACGCAGGTAGGCATAGGACGCGCTGTAACGGCGGCCGGCTGATGCGGTGACATCCGTTGGTCCAACGCCCTCGCGGGTGGCCCCGTTCATATCCTCGTTAAAGGGCAGGCCCGCTGCTTGTGCGGCTTCGCAGAAGGCTTTGGCAAGCAGGTGTCGGATACCCGGGCGGCTGACGTGAACCGGCCCGCCCGCGCCGTGATACTCGTTTGCGCCCGGTTGGTAGTCTTCCAGCTTCTTGAAATAGGGCAGAACGTCATCATAGCTCCAGCC
>JAEZBH010000400.1 GCA_023427285.1 Pseudomonadota bacterium | reverse complement strand
CCGGCGGGCGGGGGGGCGGGGCCCCCCCCCACGCCTTTTCGCCCTATGGCAAACCGACAATAAAAGGAGACGGCAATGCGCCTCGCCAACAAGCTCGCCGTTGTGACCGCTGCGGCATCCGGCAAGGGACGGGCGGGCGTGGAAGCCTTTGTGCGCGATGGCGCGCAGGTGGTGGCTGTCGATATCAACGCGGCGGCTCTCGATGATCTGGTCAGCACATGTGGTCCGGCGGTGAAGCCGCTTGTGGCGGACCTGACCGACCCTGCGCAGTGCCGCGCCGTCATCCATGAAGCCGCCAACCTTCTGGGGGGCATTGACCTCTTGTGGAGCCACGCGGGTATGCCCGTTGATGGCAAGATCGAAGGGCTCGACATGGCCGAGTATGACCGCTCGATCATGCTCAACCTCACCTCATCCGTGCTGGCGGCAGGAGAGGCGATCGGCCATATGCGCAAGCGCGGCGGCGGCGCAATTCTGTTCACAGGATCAACCGCCGGTTTGGTCGGCTCCATGGCAAGCCCGGTCTATTCGGCTGAGAAGTTCGCCGTGGTCGGCTTCGCCAAGTCGCTGGCGCAGCGCTTCGCGCCCGATAATGTGCGCGTGAACGTGGTGTGCCCCAGCATTGCAGATACGCCGATGAAGCAAGGCTTTATCGGCGCGCACACTGATCCGGAAGCGTTCGAGAAGGTTCTGAAAGCCGCCATCCCGCTGGGCCGGTTCGCCAGTGCGCAGGATGTGGCCAACGCCGCCCTGTTCCTGCTGTCGGATGAGGCCAGTTTCATCACCGGCGTCGCGCTGCCGGTGGACGGCGGCTACACCTGCCGCTGAGCCCCTAGAGCAGCTTTCGAGCAGGGTGGAACACCCTGCGCTTAAGAAAGTGCGACCAGTAAAGAGTTTAGAGCCGCGATCTGATGCGATCAGATCGGAAAAGGCTCTAGTCCGAACGGACGGAGGGCGGTTTTTGCGCCTGTGGTAGGCTGGGGCAAACTATTCCGGCTCTCGCTGATGCGGGGGCACTTATAAAAACGCACCAGACCAAGCAACTAAACAGGGGGGAGAGTCATGCCGTTGGATCCGCAGTTGCAGCCCATTCTCGATGCCATGGGGCCGATGGCGGCCATCGACTGGAGCAGCCTTGACCCGGTTGTTGCCCGTCAGATGATGGGGGCGATGCCGCTGCCCTATCAGGTCGATCTTCCAGACGTGCGCGATATCACTGTTGAAGGCTATGGCGCGCCGCTTGGTGCGCGGCTTTATCGCCCGTCGGCAGAGGCGAACCTGCCGGTTGTGGTGTTCTTCCATGGCGGAGGCTGGGTGACCGGCACGCTGGATGGCCATGATCTGATGTGCCGCCTGATTGCGCGGACGAGCGGCTGCGCGGTGGTCTCTGTCGATTACCGCCTTGCGCCGGAGTTCCCGTTCCCCATTCCGATGGAAGACTGCTACGCCGCTGTGCAGTGGGTTGCGGCCAACGCTGCAAAGCTGGGCGTAGATGCCAGCCGCATTGCGGTGGCGGGAGACAGCGCGGGCGGCAACCTTGCCGCAGCGGTTGCCCTTTTGACGCGTGACCGGGGCGGCGCGAGGATTTCTCACCAGCTGCTGTTCTATCCGGTGGCGGATGCGGATTTTACCAACGCCTCCTACACGGAAAATGGGCAGGGATATTTCCTGACCGCAGACATGATGCGCTGGTTCTGGCGGCATTATGTGGGCGCGGACGCGCTATCCTCCGGCAGCGTGCCGCCGCTGGCTGCTCTCTGCCGCGTGGAAAATCTGGAGGGGCTGCCCTCTGCCACGGTCATTACCGGCGAGTATGACCCGCTGCGCGATGAGGGCGAAGTATTTGCGCGCCGTCTGGCCGCAGTCGGGGTTGAGGTTGAGTTGACCCGCGTGCCGGGCGTTATTCACGGCTTTGCCAGCATGCTCGGCGTTGCCGAGATTGCAGAGAAAACCGTGGTTGATGCCAGCCGCCGTCTTGCGGCCAGCCTTTAAATAATTTGTGCGGACCCGCGTTTAGGCCGAATGGACGATGTGCCGTTCGGCCTGCCGGGTCAGTCTCTTGTCCGACATAAGCGCCTCGAATGCGCCGCTGGGAGAGACAGATGAAATTTTCGATTATTTACGAAGCACAGATGGTTGATACCTCGCGCAAGAGCGAGCAGCAGTGTTTCCATGACATGATTGAGCAGTCGATGCTGGCCGAAGAGGTGGGCTTCGATACGGTATGGGCCGTTGAGCATACCGCTCTGACCCAGTATGCCCACATGTCTGCACCCGAGACGTTTCTGGCGTTCCTGGCGGGCAAGACCACCCGCCTTGGCATCGGCCACGGCGTTGTGTGCCTGCCGCCTGCCATGAACCATCCGGTCAAGGTTGCCGAGCGCATTGCAACGCTGGATATTCTCTCGAAGGGCCGCGTTCACTTCGGCATGGGCAAGGGCGGCACCCAGCAGGAAGCGGGCACGTTCGGCTATGACCTGAATGAGCTTCAGCCGATGATCGAGGAATCGATGAAGCTGGTGCCAAAAATCATGGTGCAGGACGAGATCGAGCACGACGGCCAGTATATCAAGATTCCGCGCCGCCCGATCCACCCCAAGCCCCAGCAGGACCCGCACCCGCCGCTCTATTACGCCTGCACCCGCGAGGCGACGTTGCAGTCTGCCGGCAACTGGGGCATCGGCGCGCTGGTGCTGGGCTTCGGCGGCCCGGAGGAAATTGCCCGCAAGAACGCGGTTTACCGCGAGCATTTCCGCAACCGCAAGCCGGAAGATCAGGTGGGCTTCCGCCCGACCGAGCATCTGGCGGCCCTGTGCCCGGCAACGGTTCTGGAAGACCGTGAGAAGGCCCGCCGCATCGGTCTGCGCGGTCAGCGCTTCTTTGCTGAATCTTTGGCCTACTGGTATCAGGGCGGCCCGAAGCCGGTGGTCTATGAAGAAGCCACCGCTGAGGATTCCGAGCGCTGGCTGAAGGAAGGCAAGGAGGCGGTGGTCGCCTACCTGTCGGAGGAGAAGATCCCGGTCGGCTCCGAGCACACCAGCAATTACGAGGTGCAGCCGGACGCCTACGGCACGCCGGAGGATTGCATTCGCTATGTGACCCGTCTTCAGGAAGCCGGCGCGGATGAAATTCTGTTCCTGTTCCAGATGGGCGGCATTCCGCATGAAGTGATCATGGAGACCATCCGCAACATTGGCGAGAAGGTCATTCCGCACTTC
>JAEZBH010000107.1 GCA_023427285.1 Pseudomonadota bacterium | reverse complement strand
CGATCAGACCCGCGGCATCGACATCATCCGTCGCGCGTTGCAGTCCCCGATCCGTCAGATCGCCGAGAACGCCGGTTTCGACGGCGCCGTGGTTGCCGGCAAGCTGCTGGAGAACAAGGGCGCAGAGATCGGCTTCAACGCCCAGACCGAGAAGTACGAGGATCTGGTGAAGTCCGGCGTGATCGACCCGACCAAAGTTGTGCGCACTGCCCTGCAGGACGCAGCATCCGTCGCCGGTCTGCTGATCACCACCGAGGCAACCATTGCCGAACTGCCGAAGGACGAAGCTCCGATGCCGGCAATGCCGGGCGGCATGGGCGGCATGGGCGGCATGGACTTCTAAGTCCGGCTTGTTCAGCCAAGCGCCAAAACGGGAAGGCCGTCGGAGACATCCGGCGGCCTTTTCGCTTTTCCGGGCAGGACGGGCGCGGACTACCGGCTTGGGGAGCCCGCACGGGCGGGCCCGATAATATTGAAGTATATGACTATCACGCCCGCGCTCCGCCTCGCGCTAGGATGAAACTGACGGAAAGCCCGCCAGCGCCCCAAAGGGGCTTTTCGTCCGATGGCCAGGGAGTGGGAGGTCCAGTTCCGTATGGTTGCCCCCCAAAAAAGGTCCTGTCGCTGCCTGCACCAGCGCTCGGCCGATAAGCGGAACTGGACTCCTGGCCGGGTATCCGGGTTGGGAAAAGGTTTGATAGCAGGGGATCTGCGCGGCGGCGCACAAACAAAGAAGAGGCAGGGGGAACTTATTCCCCCTGCAACCCCCTATTCGTATTCAAAGGGCCGTGTCCTTGATGAAGGGTGCGGCCCTTTTCCTATTGGCAATTCAAGGGGGCGTGCGCGGAATGCAGGGCGCGGTCCAATAAACGAAGGGAGGTGCAGGAGGGACGAGTCCCTCCTGCGAAGAAAGAGCCCGCAACAACAAAAAAGGCAGCCCGAAGGCTGCCTTTCCCGGCTTGGCTAAAACTGTAAGCCGATCAGCTGCGGTAATCGCCGTTGATGCTGATGTAGCCGTGGGTCAGGTCGCAGGTGTAGACCGTGGCGCTGGCGGTGCCGACGCCGACGTTCACGTCGATGACGATGTTCTGGCCGCGGATGTGCTCGGCGACCGGGGTTTCGTCATAGCCTTCGACGCGCAGGCCGTTCTGGCAGATGACGGTGCCGCCGAAGGCGACCGACAGCTTGTTCGGGTCGATGAGCGGCCCGGCCTTGCCGACGGCCATGACGATGCGGCCCCAGTTGGCGTCTGCACCGGCGATGGCGGTCTTGACCAGCGGCGAGTTGCCGATGGAGAGGCCGAGCGTGCGGGCGTCCTCGAAGGTCTGTGCGCCGGCCACATTGATGGTGATGAACTTCTGCGCGCCTTCGCCGTCGCGCACCACCAGCGTTGCCAGTTCAAGGCAGGCGTCGAACAGCTTGGCCTTGAAGTCGGCAAGGCGCGGATCGTTGGCGTCGGTTACGGGCGCGTGGTTTGCCGCCTGCGTTGCGAACATCTGCACGGTGTCGGAGGTGGAGGTGTCGCCGTCCACCGTGATGCAGTTGAAGGTTTTTTCAACGGCCTCGCGCAGCAGCGCATCCAGCACGCCCGCCGGCAGGCTGGCGTCGGTGAACAGGTAGCCGAGCATGGTTGCCATGTTGGGCTGGATCATGCCCGAGCCCTTCACGAAGCCCGAGAGGGTGACCGGCACGCCGTCGATGACGGCGGTCTGGGTTGCGCCCTTCGGGTAGGTGTCGGTCGTCATGATGGTGCGGGCGGCGGCTTCCCATACGCCGGGCTCGGCGGCGGGGCGCGCAGAGGCGAGCGCTGCGGGCAGGGCATCGATGAGCTTTTGGGCCGGGAACGGCTCGCCGATCACGCCGGTGGCCGAGAACTGGATGGCCTGCGCAGCGCAGCCGAGGTGAGCGGCCAGACCTTCGGCGATGGCGCGGCAGGCGCGGTCGCCGTCAGCGCCGGTGCCTGCGGTCGAGTTGCCGGCGGTGACGATGAGCGCGCGGGCCTGACCGCCTGCCGCCTCAGTGGCGTTGCGGCACCAGTGGACGGCGGGGCTTGCCGTCAGCGACTTGGTGAAGACGCCGGCAACGGTGGTGCCTTCGGCAAACAGGGCGACCAGCAGATCGTTGCGGCCGGGCTTGTAGCGGATTCCGGCATAGGTCATGCCGAACTCGACGCCCGCCACGGGGGCAAGGTCAGGGAAATGGGCAGGCGCAAGCGGCGATACCGCAAGATCTTGGGCCATCGGCGTTATCCGTTCAATGAAGACTCATGAC
This sequence comes from Pseudomonadota bacterium, assembly GCA_023427285.1. Lineage (GTDB taxonomy): Bacteria > Pseudomonadota > Alphaproteobacteria > Sphingomonadales > Sphingomonadaceae > Pedomonas. The sequence continues at coordinate 2,676 of JAEZBH010000107.1, read as the reverse complement.
TGGGCAGCAATTTGCTGCGCGGGACAATGGTGGAGCCCGGCGAATTTTGCAATCATCCGTACCGAAGATCTGTGCTGCAGATCCGTGAGATGCGTGTTGATGATCGGGATTGACTGTCGCAGCGGCGCGAGAGAGGCCCGGCTTACGGGCGGCGGCTGCGCCACCGCCGCGACAACTGCCAGCGCCAGGTCACATCAACCGCCACATAGCTGATGAGGGCGGCCACGACTGCCATGGCAAACAGGCCCAGGGCGGTTGCGCCCAGAATGATCGGCGCATCGGACCACATCGATCCCAGCGAGCTGAGCACTTCCTGATGCTCATCGGCCAGACCGAAGAAGTGCAGCGCCCGCATGCCGATGCCGTGGGCGAAGATCAGGATGGGCGGCGTGGTGATCGGATTGGTGATGAAGGTTGCGAGCGCGGCAACAGCCACGTTGGCGCGGAAGGGCACCGAGGCGGCCGCCGCAAAGAGCGTCTGCGCCACAGGGGTGAGGAACGCGAAGAACATGCCGATTGCAACGCCGCGCGCTACGGAGCGACGGTTCAGGTGCCACAGGGACCCGTGCCCAAAATGATGGGCGAAGGGCCGCATGAGGCGTGAATTGAGGATCTCCTCACGCTTCGGCAGGCGCTTTTTCCAGAACGACATCGCAGTTACTCGGGGCAATACGACAAAGGGGTCTTCATGTTATGCAGGATTCTCCTAGCCTGTGAAAGTGACTAAGCGGTTACGGCCAACCGGATCGTCGCATAAACGGTCCTGTTGACCACTGTGCGGAGTTGCCTGCGCAGTTCGGAACGGCTGCAATGCACAGCCAACGTTGACAGTGTCTGGACGGGTTCCTATCTGCACAATGGCAATATCGGGTTTCAAAAGGCTGTTCTCAAGCCTCAGGGTCCGCTAAACAGCCCATCATTCATCCAATACTGGGGTTAGCTTCATGCTGGGATTGGGCGCGATCGCGCGGCGTCTTTTTGGTTCGTCTAACGAACGCTATGTTAAATCGCTGCGCACCATTGTCACTCGCATCAACAGCCTGGAGCCGGAAATCTCCGTCCTGTCGGATGAAGAGCTGAGGGCCCAGACGGACAAGTTCAAGGCGCGGCTGGCGGGAGGGGAATCTCTTGATGACCTGCTTCCCGAAGCCTTCGCCACGGTCCGCGAGGCCGCCCGGCGCGTTCTTGGCCAGCGTCACTACGACGTGCAGATGATCGGCGGCATCGTCCTTCACCGGGGCGAGATCGCCGAGATGCGCACGGGCGAGGGCAAGACGCTGGTGGCAACCCTGCCGTGCTACCTGAATGCGCTGACCGGCAAGGGCGTGCATGTCGTGACGGTGAACGACTACCTCGCCAGCCGCGACGCCGCCACCATGGGCCGGGTGCACAACTTCCTGGGCCTTAGCGTTGGCGTCATCACCCACGGCCTGACCGACGAGGAGCGCCGCGCGGCCTACGCCTCGGACATCACCTACGGCACGAACAACGAGTTCGGCTTCGACTACCTGCGCGACAACATGAAGTACTCGCTGGAGCAGATGGTCCAGCGGCCCTTCAACTTCGCCATCGTGGACGAGGTGGACTCGATCCTGATCGACGAGGCGCGCACGCCGCTCATCATCTCGGGCCCGACCGAAGACAAGTCCGAGCTGTACATGCAGGTGGACGCCATCGTTAAGCAGCTGGTGGCCGAGGATTACGAGGTCGACGAGAAGCAGAAGTCGGTCATCCTGACGGAAGACGGCACCGAGAAGGTCGAGCGGATGCTCGAGGCCGCGGGGCTGCTCGAGGGCGCAAACCTCTACGATTTCGAGAACACCCAGGTGGTTCACCATGTGAACCAGGCGCTGCGCGCCAACGTGATCTTCCAGCGCGAGACCGATTACATCGTGCGCAACGGCAAGGTCGTCATCATCGACGAGTTTACCGGCCGCATGATGGATGGCCGGCGCTGGTCCGACGGCCTGCACCAGGCCGTGGAAGCCAAGGAAGGCGTGGAGATCCAGCCGGAGAACCAGACCCTGGCCTCCATCACCTTCCAGAATTACTTCCGCATGTATCCGACGCTCTCGGGCATGACCGGCACGGCCGCGACCGAGGCGCAGGAATTCTACGATATCTACAAGCTGAATGTCGTTGAGATCCCGACCAACGTGCCGGTGCAGCGCAAGGATGAACACGACGAGTTCTATCGCACCGCCCCGGAGAAGTTCGCCGCGATCGTGAAGGGCATCCGCGAGGCGCAGGAGCGCGGCCAGCCGGTGCTGGTGGGTACGGTCTCGATCGAGAAGTCCGAGCTGCTCTCGGAGTATCTGAAGAAAGAGAACGTTCCCCATACGGTGCTGAACGCCCGCTATCACGAGCAGGAAGCGCATATCGTGGCGCAGGCGGGCCGCAAAGGCGCGGTCACTATCGCCACCAACATGGCGGGCCGCGGCACCGACATTCAGCTTGGCGGCAACGTGGACTACCGCCTGAACGACGAGTTCAGCCATGTGACTGATCCGGCGGAACTGGAGCGTGTTCGCGCCCAGCTCGTTGCCGAGGTGGAAGCCGAGCGTCAGGAAGTGCTGGCGGCGGGCGGCCTGTTCGTGCTGGGCACGGAGCGGCACGAGAGCCGCCGCATCGACAATCAGCTGCGCGGCCGTGCAGGCCGTCAGGGCGATCCGGGCC
>JAEZBH010000099.1 GCA_023427285.1 Pseudomonadota bacterium | reverse complement strand
GTGGACAGCCGCACCTTTGGGGTGGTCCCGGCCGGCTGGGTGCTGGGCAAGGTGATTCTGCACGTGCGGAGGTAGAAGGCTTGCCAACCTGTTCTATACTTAATGCGTATCCGATGATCGTATTTTGTGTATGCGCCGAATTTGCAGCGCATACACAAAATATCATTCTCGGACAGGATCGCAGACGGGAAGTATCATAGTAGAACAAGGAGACGCTTATGGAAACCCTCCCGCTCCGGCAGGTGCACCTCGATTTCCACACATCGCCGCACATTCCCGATATTGGCGCGGACTTTGATCCGCGCGCCTTCGCACGCACGCTGCTAGATGCGCGGGTCAATTCCATCTCGGTGTTCGCCAAGTGCCACCACGGCTACAGCTACTACCCAACGGATATAGGTACGCCGCACCCGCACCTGGCACCCGGTCTGGACCTTTTGGGTGAGATGGTTGCGGCCTGTCACGATCACGACATCCGCGTGCAGGCCTATACAACAGTAGTGTGGGACGAGCTGGCCTGGGCGGAGCATCCCGAGTGGCGGCAAATCTTCCCCAACGGCACGACCGGGGGCCGGAGCGGCCCACTGAAACCCGGCTGGAAGAACCTGTGCCTCAACACAGGCTACGCAGACTATGTAATCGCGCAGATCGAAGAGGTGCTGGACCGCTACCCTGTGGAGGGCATCTTTATCGACATCGTCCGCTACCTCGGCGGTCCGTGCGTGTGCTCCACCTGCCTGTCGCAGATGCAGTCCCAGGGCATCGATCCGCTGGATGCCGAGGCAATCGAACATTTCGCGCTGGAGGCCGAGCGCCGCTTCATGCGCCGCACCAGCGCCGCGGTCCGCGCAAAAGACCCGGAGGCGGCCTTTTTCTACAACAGCCGCCTGCGCATTGAGTGGGACGCAGCCTTGGGCAACCGCGCCGAGCTGGGCGACTTTACCCACCTGGAAATTGAATCGCTGCCAGGTGGCTTCTGGGGCTACAGCCACTTCCCGCTGTACGTGCGCCACTTCCAGACCTACAACCGCCCGCTGATCGGCATGACCGGGCGCTTCCATACCATGTGGGGCGACTTTGGCGGGCTGCGCAACCGCGCCGCGCTGGAATTTGAGTGCTACCAGGCCCTGGCGCACGGAGCGGGCTGCTCCATCGGCGACCAGCTCCACCCACGCGGGCGGCTGGACCCCGCCGTGTACCGCCGAATCGGCGAAGTATATACCGAGGTGGAAAAACGCGAGCCGTGGATCGAAAATACAGCTGCGCTGCCCGAGATCGGTGTGATCACCGTCAACGGCGCGCCGGGGCGTACAGGTGCATCCCTGCACAGCGATGGCGACTCGCTGCCGCTCTCAGACCTGGGCGCATTGTACGTACTGGAACAGCTCAAGGCGCAGTTCCAGGTGCTCGACTCTTCCAGCGATCTCAGCCCCTACCGGGTAGTAATTCTACCGGATGAAGTCGCCGTCGATGCGGATCTGGCCGAAAAGCTGCGCGCGTACGTGCGCTCTGGCGGCAGGCTGCTGATCACCGGATCCTCGGGGTTGGTAGGAGGTGACTTCGCCTTGGCCGAAGAAATGGGCGTCCACTACGCTGGCACAGCGGAGTTCGCGCCCGATTACCTGCTGCTGGACGAAGAAATCGCGGGTGGCATCGAGCCGATGGCGCATTCTTGCGAGCAGCCAGGGGTAAAGGTGGCAGTAGATGATTACGCGCTCGTGCTGGCGACCTCCGGCGCGCCTTACTTCAACCGCACCTGGGAACATTTTTGCTCGCACCAGTACACGCCTTTGCAGGGCGACAGCCGCGAGCCGGTGATCACCGAGAAAGATGGCATCATCTACATCGCCCGCCCGCTGTTCAAAGAGTATGCCATTTCAGCAAAGAAGGTACACAAACAGGTGATCGGCAACTGCCTGGACAGGCTGCTGCCTGATCCGCGTGTGGGGACGAACAACCTGCCCTCCACTGCCATTGCCACCGTCCGACAGCAGGAGCGCGACCTGATCGTGCATTTGCTGCACTACGTCCACCAGCGGCGCGGTAGAGGGCTGGACGTGATTGAAGACATAATTCCGCTGCACGATGTGGAGATCAGCATCCGCGCGGACTGCGAGCCAGAGTCGGTGCAGCTTGTTCCGCAGATGCAGGAAGTAGAATGGCTGTGGGCCGATGGCTACGTGCAGGTACGCGTGCCGCGCGTCGATGGATACCAGATCGTGCAGATACAGGGGGCGAGCCAGACAAACCGAGCTTTTTGAGGTGATGCAATGGATGAGATGGAAGAATTGAGCGGCGAAATTCAACCAGAAGACCTGCAGCCCGAGATTCAAACTGCGGGCCGCAGCGGCCAGGCCCGCTTCCCCAATGCGTTTGTGTGGGGCGTGGCGACCGCGTCGTACCAGATCGAAGGGGCGTGGAACGAGGATGGCAAGGGTCCATCGATCTGGGATACGTTCAGCCACACGCCCGGCCTGGTTGCCAACGATGATACCGGCGACACCGCCGACGACCACTACCACCGCATGAAGGACGATGTGTCCATGATGCAGCGGCTGGGCCTCAAAGCCTACCGCTTCTCGATCAGTTGGCCGCGGGTGCTGCCTTACGGCGAAGGCAAAGTGAACGAAGCCGGGCTGGATTTCTACGACCGGCTGGTGGATGAACTGCTCATATCGGGCATCGAACCGTACGTTACCCTCTATCATTGGGACTTGCCGCAGGCGCTGCAAGACAAGGGCGGCTGGGGGGAGCGTGCCATCGCGGAAGCCTTTGCCTGCTACACCGAAGTCATCGCCGACCGCCTGGGCGACCGGGTGAAGTACTGGATCACGCTCAACGAGCCGCACGTGTTCGCCTATGCCGGGCACTATCACGGCGTGCACGCCCCCGGCCTGCGCGATCTGCGGCTGGCGAACCAGGTTTCGCACCACGCGCTGCTGGCGCACGGGCGGGCGGTTGGCATTTTGCGTGCGCTCTCGCCGGATGCGCAGGTGGGCATCACCCTCAACCTCAGCCTGCCGTATCCGGCCTCGGGCATGCCCGCTGACCGGCTGGCGGCCCGCATCGCTGATGGGCAGCTCAACCGCTGGTTCCTCGACCCTATTTATGGGCGCGGCTATCCGGCGGACATGCTGGAGTTCTACGGCGAAGACGCGCCGGTGATCGAGCCGGGCGATATGGAAGTGATCAGCATGCCGACCGACTTCCTGGGCATCAACTACTACTCCAACAGCTTTGCCCGCGCGGTCAGCGCGGACGTGAACGGGTTTGGCGTTGGCGGGCTGAAACCTGAAGAAATGGTGGAAGCCGGTTACGAATTGACGGAGATGGACTGGCCTATCATGCCGGACGGGCTGCGCGCGCTGCTGGTGGACGTTACCCGACGCTACGGGCCGCGCGCCATCTACATCACCGAGAACGGAGCGGCCTTTGCAGACACCGTAGAAGAGGGGGCCGTCCACGACTCACGCCGGGTGCAGTACCTGAAGGAGCACTTTGCCGCTGCCCGCCGCGCCATCTCGGATGGTGTACCGCTGCGCGGGTATTTCGTCTGGTCGCTGTTGGATAACTTTGAGTGGGCCTTTGGCTACGGCAAGCGCTTTGGCATCGTCTACGTCGATTATGAGACGCAGGAGCGCATCCCCAAAGACAGTGCACGCTATCTCGCTCAGGTGATTCAAGAAAATCGCGTCATTGAATAATCATTAGGGGAGTGTTGGTTGCGGATTCGCAACCAACACTGACTCAAAAACCAAGAAATTTGCCAGTTTTCTTCGTTAAGGCTATACTTACCGGCAGTTCATGAATGAGGGGACCTGGCAATGAAAATCACCTGCATCTCGGCAGCCAACATTGAAACAGCACGCGGGCACAGCGCATCGGTACGCGCCTGTGAGGTGGTGCGCGAGCTGGTGCTTGTAGAACACCCCGCAGCAGACGTAGAAATTGTTCCGCTGATCGACTATGAAATGAAGCCGTGCCGCATGTGCGGCGAGTGCCTGGGCTCCGAGCGCTGCGCGCGCGATGAGGCCTTCAACCAGGTGTTCGAGAAGATGATCGCCGCGGACGCGGTGTTTGTGGTCGTGCCGCACTATGCCCCCCTGCCCTCCAAGCTAATGATGCTGACCGAGAAGATGGAGGAGATCGCCTTCCTGCACTGGTGCGATAACAATTCCTACCGCTTCCCCCTTTCTGGAAAGCCTGCCGGCGTACTGGGCCACGGTGGGCAGGTGACGACCGACGGCGTGGTCGAATATTACAAGCGTGCCATCGTTGAGCCGGTTGCCATGGCACTGGGCGCGGTCTCCATGAAGATCATCAGCGGAGACCAGCCAGGCAGCAAGGGCGCGGCGTTTGGCATCCAGAACCTCACCTTGCCCGCTGGTTCGGTGTTTTGCGACATCACCTACAATTGGGACGACGTGCGCCGCCGGATCGCGCCGCTGGTGCACAACGTCACTGCGGCGGTGGCGTGAATGGTTTTATTCAGAAGCTCGGTCCGCTGCTGTTTGCCCTGGCGCGCTCGCGCCCGGCGGGCTTGTTGATCCGAAAGGTATTTGCCCACATGAGTTTTGCCATCCCCGCGGCGCGCCTGCGCGAGACCTCTACCCTGCTTGCCTTCCACCATCCGCGCCCGGCTTACCCGCTGCACATCCTGCTGGTGCCCAAGCGCGAGTACCGCTCGCTGATAGAGCTCGATCCAGGGGACGCGGCCTTCCAGCGCGATCTGTTTGAGACGGTGCAAAGCCTGGTGCGCGACTTGGGCCTGGAAGCGCGTGGCTATCGGCTCATCGCCAACGGCGGCGCGAACCAGGATGTGCCCATCCTGCACTTCCACTTGATTTCCGAAAGCGAGGTGCAGCCATGACCTGGAACGCCGCTGGGCACGAATGGGCCGCCAACCTGCTGCGCGAGCACATCGCGCGCGGCGACGTGCGCCACGCCTACCTGTTCACCGGGCCGCGCGGGGTGGGCTGCCGCACCCTGGCGATCCAGTTTGCCCAGGCGCTCAACTGCACCAACCCGCCAGCCCCCGGCGATTTCTGCGGCGAATGCCGGGCCTGCCGCCACCTGACAGCCATGCAGCACACAGACCTCTCTGTGCTGCAGTCAGAAAAAGAAGGCGCAGTCCTCAAAGTCGAGCAGATCCGCGATACGCAGCACATGCTGACTTTAATGCCCTACGAGGCCCACTACCGCATCGCTCTGCTGCTGCGCTTCCACGAGGCCAACGCCAGCGCCCAGAACGCCCTGCTCAAAACGCTGGAAGAGGCCCCAGCGCGGGTAATCCTGCTGCTGACCGCCGATTCCGCGGAGAGCCTGCTGCCCACCATCGTCTCGCGCTGCGAGGTGCTGCGGCTGCGGCCTATGGCACTCAACCGCCTGCAAATGGAGCTGGAGGAGCGCGGGCTGAACAAGACGGACGCTCGCCTGCTGGCCCACCTGGCCGGGGGGCGGCTGGGATACGCGCTGAGCTTGAAAGAAAGCCAGGAGCGCCTGGAACAGCGCCGGGCATTGATTGATGACCTGGTCAACATGCTTACCGCCAACCGCCGCGAGCGCTTTACCTACGCGGAAGCCATGGCAAAGGACAAAGAGGCCCTGCGCGAGGGCTACCAGGTGTGGCTCTCGTTCTGGCGCGACCTGATGCTGCGC
>JAEZBH010000074.1 GCA_023427285.1 Pseudomonadota bacterium | reverse complement strand
GAATGAAGCCGCTTCGCAATACGGGGGAGAACCGTTCTTGATGCTGCCGATTTATCAGGTGGATGCATTCGCTTCCCGCCCGTTCAGGGGCAACCCGGCGGCGGTGATGCCGCTTGAGGCATGGCTTCCCGCTGATGTGATGCTGGCCATCGCCGCCGAGAACAATCTGGCCGAGACCGCCTTCTTTGTAAAAACGCCGGACGGCCCGGCGGACTATCACCTGCGCTGGTTCACGCCGACCATGGAAATCGAGCTGTGCGGCCACGCAACGCTGGCGGCGGCGTTCGTGATTTTCACCCACCTGGCACCGGAGAAGACGCAGGTAAGCTTCTCCACCGAGGAGGCCGGGGCGCTGTCCGTTACGCGCAAGAGTGACCGGCTCAGTCTCGACTTTCCCGCCCGAATGCCCGAGCCGGTTGCGCCCAACTTCGCGCTGGCCGAAGCCATGGGCGTAACGCCGCAGGAGTATTACCTGTTCGGCAACAAGTATTTCATTGTGTACCCGGACGCGGAAACGGTTGCGGGCTTGCTGCCCGACATGCGCGCGCTGCGTCATTTTTTTAACGGCTTCGGCGTCATCGCCACGGCTCCGGGCGAGGACGGGGTGGATTTCGTCTCCCGCTTCTTCGCGCCGGGCCTTGGGGTAGACGAAGACCCGGTGACCGGATCGGCCCACTGCGATCTCATCCCTTACTGGGCGCAGCGGCTGGGCAAGGAAACCCTCGTTGCCAAACAGATCTCCGCGCGCAAGGGCGAGCTGTGGTGCCGCCTCAACGGCGACCGGGTGGACATCGCCGGAAACTGCGCCGAGGTGATGCGGGGAACGTTTTTGATTTGAGGGGGCGGTAGTCCCTGCGCCTGAAAGTCAGGAATTTTCCCGAGACCAGCGGGCGGCAGCGTCGTCGTCTTCGGTACGGGCGGCAACCCATGCGGCAGAGCCGGTTGCGGCTTCTTCCTTCTTCCAGAAGGGGGCCTTGGTTTTGAGCCAGTCCATGAGGAACATGGCGGCCTCGAAGGCGGCATGGCGGTGAGCCGACGCAATGGCGACGAGAACGATCTGATCCCCGGGCTCAAGGCGGCCATGGCGATGGATTACGGTGCCGCCGAGCAGGGGCCAGCGGGTCTCGGCTTCCCGGCAGATGGCCTCCAGCTGGCGCTGGGCCATGGCGGGGTAGTGCTCCAGCGTCATGGACGTGATGGGCTGGCCGCCTGCCATGTCGCGCACAAGGCCGGTGAAGGTGACAAGCGCGCCGATGTCGGTTCGGTTTTGGCGCAACCGGTCAAGTTCGTCAGAAACGCTGAAATCCCCGGACTGGACGCGAACTTCGATCATGCCTGCCCTCAGCCCCCGGTCACAGGCGGGAAGAGCGCGATCTCATCGTGCGCGGCAACGGGGTGGCTGTCGTCCGCATAGTCCTGATTGACGGCAACGCGAAGGGCGCTGCGGTCCGTCAGGGCGGCGGCGTAGCCGGGGCCGCGCGTTGCCAGCCAGGCAAGCAGCGCGCCAACGGTGTCGGTGCCTGCGGGAGGCGTTATCGCCTCCTCGTCGCAGCCGATCCGCTCTCGTACCCACGAGAAGTAAAGCAGCTTCATCATGCGATCCCGGTCAGGGAGTCGGCCATCAGTTCATGTGCTTCAGGCCGACCCGAAGGTAGTCATAGCCCGTCACGAGCGTCATGACCGCAGCGAGCCACAGGCAGACAACGCCGATCTCGTGCGCCGGAAGCATGTTGCCGACCGCACCCTCAAGAATGAGCGCGCCCAGCGCGATCATCTGGAAGGCGGTCTTCCACTTTGCCAGTCGGCTGACCGGCACAGAGACGGCAGCACCCGCCAGAAACTCGCGCAGGCCCGAGACGGCGATCTCGCGCAGCAGGATGATGAGACCGGCAATAACGGTGAAGCCGCTGATCGAGCGCTCGGCAATCAGCATGACGATGACCGCCGCGACCATGATCTTGTCGGCAATGGGGTCAAGGAATTGGCCAAGTTTGGAGACGGTGCCCCGCGCACGGGCAAGGTAGCCGTCCAGATAGTCCGTGATCCCGGCAACGCAGAAGATCACGAAGGCGAGGGCCGATCCGAACCAGGTGGGCCCCCACAGCATGAATACAAGCAGGGGCACAGCCAGAATGCGGCTCAGCGTCAAAAGGTTGGGCAGACTTGTAAGCATCTGCGGAACACTAGGCGAGTCGTGGACGGTTCTCAACTGCCGAGCGGTGCTGGTTGCGAAATCATCTCGAAAATCCGAGTTTATTTATTGATTGGACATTCCTTTGGATTTGACGTTTACGTTAACGTAAACGTAAAGTGGGGTTGAAGGAGCGAGGCGTATGGACGAGGCCGCCATAATAACGGGCGCACCAACAGGGGGACGGACCTTTCGGGGGCTGGACTATCCTTTTGGTCATGAAGTTCCTGCGCCGGGCAGCTTGATGGAGGTGGCGGCCGGGGTGTTCTGGCTGCGGATGCCTCTGCCCATGGGCTCTTTGAACCACATCAACCTCTATGTGCTGGACGGCATCGATAGCTGGACCATCGTGGATACCGGGTTGCGGTCCGACGTGATCCAGACCTTGTGGGAGCAGCTTCTGACGGGGCCTCTGGCGGGCAAGCCGGTGTCTCAGGTGGTGGCAACCCATTTCCATCCTGACCATCTGGGCATGGCGGGGTGGCTGTGCGCGCGCACGCAGGCAAGGCTGCTCATGTCGCGCGCCGAATATTATCTCGCCTCCATGCTCATTACGGGCAAGCGGCCTGAGCCGCCCGAGGAGGCGCTGGACTATTATCGCCGGGCCGGGTGGGGCGCGGCGGATCTGGAGACGTTCCGGGGCCGGGGTTGGGGCAATTTCGCCCGCGTGGCGCATGAGCTGCCCCTGAGCTACCGCCGTCTGAGGGAAGGCGAGACGCTGACGGTTGGCGCCGGAACCTGGCGGGTGGTGATGGGTGAGGGTCATTCTCCCGAGCATATCTGTCTGGTGTCGGACGAGGCGGGGGTGATGATCGCGGGCGATCAGGTGCTGCCGCGGATCACGCCCAACGTGTCGGTGACGGCAATGGAGCCGGAGGCGGACTCCTTGCGCGACTGGCTGGAGAGCATCGACAGGCTGCGGACATTGCACCCCGATCTGCTGGTGCTTCCCGCTCACGGCGAGCCGTTCACGGGCCTTCACACCCGCCTCGATCAATTGGTGGCGGACCATGATCGCAAGCTGGAGGCGCTGCTGACGCACTGCGCAACGCCGCGCACGGTGGTAGAGTGTTTTGAGGTGCTGTTCCGGAAAAACGTGACGGTCGATGACATCATGACCGCCACGGGCGAGGCAGTGGCTCATTTGAACTATCTGAAGTATTCCGGGCAGTTGACGGAGGCGTTCGACGGAACGGTGGCGGTTTATACCGCCCCGTAAATCCCTGGACATGAACCGCAGGAAAGGAAGGGTGGCAATGACGGCTTGGGAGCGGCCCTGGTTGGCCAACTACAGTCATGGAACGGCATGGGATACCGCGTTTGAGGCGATGCCGCTTCACCACCTGCTGGAGCGCTCGGCCAGCGCGACGCCGGATGCTCCCTATCTCGATTTCCTCGGTCGTGCCTACACCTACGGCGAGGTGGCCGATCTGGTGGATCATGCCACCAAGGGCTTCCAGATTCTGGGCGTGAAGAAGGGCGTGAAGGTCGGGCTGTTCCTGCCCAATTGCCCGCAGTACGTCATTGCCTATTACGCCATCCTGAAGGCGGGGGGCACGGTGGTGAACTTCTCGCCGCTTTACTCCGTGGATGAGCTGGCCGCGCAGGTTGAGGATTCCCAGACGGACATCATGGTTTGCCTTGATGTAGCGAGCCTTTATGCCACCATCAGCGAGGTGATGGAGCGGACCCGGCTTCAGTGTCTGGTCGTGGGCTCGCTGGCGCGGGCTCTGCCTCCGGTGAAGGGAATGCTCTACCGGCTGTTCCGCCGCCGCGAGCAGGCCGAGGTGACGGTCGATGAGCGCCATGTCACCTTCGAGGCGCTGCTGAACAACGACGGTCGGCCCTCTCCGGTGCAGATCAACCCCTACAAGGATCTGGCCGTCTTGCAGTACACCGGCGGCACCACCGGGCGGCCCAAGGGGGCGATGCTGACCCACGCCAACCTGTCCATCAACGCCCAGCAGGTGGCGGCGGTGGATCCGGAGGCCAGGGTGGGGCCGAAGCGCATTCTCGGCGCGCTGCCGTTCTTTCATGTGTTCGC
>JAEZBH010000038.1 GCA_023427285.1 Pseudomonadota bacterium | reverse complement strand
TCGATTTCGTCAGCGTCGTTGAACTGGGCGGGCGCACGGCGCTGGGTGTTGTCCAGCAGCAGGGCGACGTCGGCGAAATTGCGGGGCGGGCGGTTGCTCGTCCCCGCAAAGATCACGTCTTCCATTTCCGTGCCGCGCATGGACTTGGCGCTTGATTCGCCCATGACCCAGCGCAGCGCTTCCAGAAGGTTGGACTTGCCGCAGCCATTGGGACCGACGACGCCGGTCAGGCCATCCTCGATCCGCATTTCAGTCGGATCGACGAAGGATTTGAAACCAGAGAGCCTGAGCCGCTTGAATTGCACGCCGGTGATCTTTCCTGTCTGCGGAAGGTCGCCCGTTTCCGGACTGCTTTAACCAGCCCGGATTACTTCTTGAGCGCGGTGTCCAGCCGGGCCTTCACATCGGCCCAGGTGTTCACGCCGTCCAGCTTCTTGCCGTTGATGGCAAAGCTGGGCGTGCCGGTGATCTGGTACTTCTCGACCGCATCCTTGCGCATGTCGGCCAGCTTCTTGATGTCGGCCTGATTGGTCAGGGCCTGATCGAACTTGGCCTTCGGGATGCCGAGGCGACGGCTGTATTCGTCAAGCTTGCCCAGTTCAGCCAGAGCCTTGATCTGCTGCTGCTGCGGAACGGTTGCCAGCTGCTTCTGCTGGGCTTCGGTGACGGCCATGAACGGCTTCACCCACTGGTCCTGACGGGCAAAGAAGGCGTCCAGCAGCGGGAAGAAGCGCTTGGGACCCTGCGCACGCGTCAGAAGCGATGCGGCGTAATCCGGACCGGTCAGGATGAAGTTGCGGAATTCGTAACGAACCTTGCCGCTCTTGATGTAGTCGTTCTTCAGCGGCCCCATCGCCTGCGTGTGGAATTCGCGGCAGTGGGGGCAGGTGAGGGACGCGAACTCGATCAGGGTTACGGAAGCCTTGGGGTTGCCCATGGCGTAGCCGCCATCAGGCGTTGCCTGAACCACGGTGGTCCAGTCCACGGTCTTGGCGGCCGTTTTGGCGGCGGTGGTCTGTGCAGAAGCGGCGGAAGCGCCGCCCAGCGACAAGCCGATGGCCGCAACAGCAGCAAAGCCAGCCGTGACAAGGTTCTTCTTCAACATCTCGTAGCCTTTCGAGATTCCATGCCTACTTCTTGTGGCAGGGTGGAGTATTGTCTCGGACCCGGCATCGTGCCAAGCCCATTCCTGTGGTTATCCACAAGCTTTTGACTGCGAAAAGACCAAACGGCCAAGCCGTTCGAGGGCATCGGCAAGTGACGGATCCTTAACGTTGCCAACGGCCTGTTCAAGCACCTTTGCCTCTTGCGGCGCAAGAGGGCGCACGCGGTTTTCGCTCAGGGTTGCCAGTTCAGGCACCGGTCCCTGCCGCAGCGCGAGCCGCTCGACGGCGGCATAACCGAAGAAGCGGTTCACCCGCTCGATCACCTGCGCTTGCACATGGGAGAGGTGAAGGGCGAACGGGCCGTCAACCTGTATGGTCAAGGTGCCGCCCCGGCGCTGGCCCGGCGGGAAGCTGAGCTTGACCGGCAGGCAGAAGCGGGCGAACTCCGGCCCGACGATCTCCTTCCAGCGGGAGACGACGGAGGCCTGCACGAAGCCCTGCTTGCGGATGACCTTGTCTGCCACCAGCGAGGTGAGGTCAGAGACGCGCGTGACGGTGCGGCGGCGCTTGCCCTTCTCATAGGGGGGCTTGGCTCCGGCACCGAATGTGCCCTGACCCGGTTTTCCGGGCGGACGAGGAGAGGATGACTTGTTCACGCCCCACCTTATGCCATAGGTGAGGGGATGTCCGTCCAGATCATTTCCCTGTTGCCCGACGTATCCCGGTCACTGCTCGGCTGGTACGATGCCAATGCCCGCGTGCTGCCATGGCGCGCGCCGCCCGATGCTGTGGCCAAAGGCGCGGCGCTGCCTGATCCGTATGGCGTGTGGCTGTCCGAGATCATGTTGCAGCAAACAACTGTGGCGGCAGTCATTCCCTATTATGAGCGGTTCCGCGCGCGCTGGCCCAGGGTGGCTGATCTGGCGGCCGCGCCTCTGGATGACGTGCTGCACGCCTGGGCAGGGCTGGGTTACTACGCCCGCGCCCGCAACTTGCACGCCTGCGCGCAAACGGTCGTGCGCGAGCACGGCGGACGGTTTCCCGCAACCGAGGCGGAGCTGCTGACACTTCCCGGCATCGGGGCCTACACGGCGGCGGCCATTGCCAGCATTGCCTTCGGGCAGCGGGCGGTGGTGGTGGATGGCAATGTGGAGCGCGTCGTCTCGCGCCTGTTCGCGCTGGAGGAGACGTTTCCCGCCGCAAAGCCGCGTGTGCGCGAGTTGGCCGACAGCCTGACGCCCGAGCTGCGGGCCGGAGACTATGCGCAGGCGATGATGGATCTGGGCGCAACCGTGTGCACGCCGCGCTCGCCCGCTTGCGGGGCGTGTCCGCTGGCTGAGGGGTGCGCCGCCCGAGCCTCCGGCACGCCGGAGCGCTGGCCGCTCAAAGCGCCCAAGCCGGAGAAGCCGACGCGCCACGGCCTTGTGTTCTGGCTGGAGGCGGAGGGTCATGTGCTGCTGCGCCGCCGCCCGCCCAAAGGCTTGCTCGGCGGCTTGCCGGAGCTTCCAACCTCCGACTGGACGGCAACGCCGGTGGGCAGCGGCTGGCATCTGATGGATCAGGCCCCTCTCGAGGCTGACTGGGTGCTGGTGCCGGGCGGGGTGCGCCACACCTTCACCCACTTTCATCTGGAGCTGAGCGTGGCCAGGGTCGTGCTGCCGCGCCGGATCAATCCGGAAGCGGGTTTCTGGCATCCCGTCAGCGGCATTGAGGAAGCGGGCCTGCCGACCGTCATGGCCAAGGCTGCCCGGCACGCGCTGATGCCCCGGTTGGTATGAGCGGGCTTTCCGGCCAAGCGAAGCCAAGCTATTCACTGCCAGGTAAGGTCGTTACGGTTTATAATGGGCCGGAATGACGGATCCAAATGGAGCAGTGTGATGAACAAGTTCGTAGCAGCAGTGGTGCTGGCCTGCGTGGCTTTCGGCGCAACGGCCTGCAATACGGTGAAGGGTCTGGGGCGCGATATCGAGTCCGTGGGCCGCACCGGCGAGGATGTAATCAAGGGCAAGTAAACGGCCTGAATGCCGGTTTTCCCACCTCTCTTGCGGGTGGGAGGGAACTTTATGACGGATGCGGACTTAGCTTCTGTGACAGTCAATGCAGGAGTTAGTCGCCATGGCCATTGTGATTCGGTTCATGCTCGTATCGGTTCTCGCTCTTGGGGCGGTGGCCTGCAATACCGTGAAGGGCGCAGGTGAGGACATTGAGTCCGTCGGCAAGGAAGGCGAGAAGGTCATCAAGGGCAAGTGAGGCCCAACCTTGATTGAGGATCTGGCCTGCCAGTCAGGCACAAAAAAACGCCGTCGGGTTGCCCCTGACGGCGTTTTTTCGTTTCAGAGCGGGTGAGAAAATATCCGCTCTGAATTTCTTTGCGGTCGCGCTTTCTTAACCGCAGGGCATTCGCCCTGCTCGAAAGTCGCTCTGGTATCGGACTTCTGAAACTTTGAGCGGATGGTCAGGCCGACGCCATGCTGGCCCGCAGCTTCTGGCGGTAGGTGTCGATCGGCACCAGCTTGCCGCGCTGCTCGATGTGCCAGAAGGTCCAGCCGTTGCAGGCCGGTGCGCCC
>JAEZBH010000526.1 GCA_023427285.1 Pseudomonadota bacterium | reverse complement strand
ACGTAAGCCCGCGCTGAATTGAGCGCGACGTACATGTCGGCAATCTTGGCCTGCATCAGCTGGAATGCGCCGATGGGCTGACCGAACTGCTTGCGCTCACGCACATAGGGAAGCACCACGTCAAGGCAGGCCTGCATGATGCCAAGCTGAATGCCCGACAGCACCACCCGCTCATAATCGAGGCCGGACATCAGCACCTTCACGCCGCCGCCGACCGGCCCCATCACATTTTCATCCGGCACGAAGCAGTCGGAGAATACTAGTTCCGCCGTAGGAGAGCCCCGCATGCCCATCTTGTCGATCTTCTGACCGATGGAGAAACCCGGCATCCCCTTCTCGATCAGGAAGGCGGTAATGCCCTTGGAGCCGGCCTCGGCATCAGAGCGAGCGTAAACGACCAACGTGTCGGCATAGCTGCCATTGGTGATCCAGAACTTGGTGCCGTTCAGCCTCCAGCCGCCATCAACCTTGTCCGCCCGCAGCTTCATGCCAACAACGTCAGAGCCTGCACCGGCTTCCGACATGGCGAGCGAACCAACGTGCTCACCGGAAATCAGCTTGGGCAAATACTTTGCCTTCTGCTCCGCCGTACCCCAGCGACGGATCTGGTTGACGCACAGGTTGGAATGCGCGCCGTAGCTCAAACCGATGGAAGCGGACGCGCGAGAGATTTCCTCACACGCGATGACATGCTCAAGATAGCCCAGGCCAAGGCCGCCATCTGCTTCATCAACCGTGATGCCATGCAGGCCGAGCGCTCCCATCTGCGGCCAGAGCTGAACCGGGAACCAGTCTTCAGCATCGATGCGGGCGGCAAGAGGGGCGATCTGCTCGGCAGCGAAGCGCGCCGTCACATCGCGGATCATCTCTGCGGTTTCACCCAGCTGGAAGTTTAATGTTTGCATCATCATGGCGGGCCTTCGTTCTGCAATTCAAAGAACCATAAGGTCGCCGTTTTCATTATAAAAATTGATTTTTATCGAAGCCATGTATAGTTTTTCTCTATGATTAGCCGCACGCACATCCGGCAATTCCTTGCCGTGGTCGACACCGGCAGCTTCACCCGCGCCGCCGACCGGATCAACGTGGCTCAGCCCACCCTGTCCGCCGGCATTGCCGAGCTGGAGCGGCAGCTGGATACGCAACTGTTCATTCGGGAAAAACGGCGCATTCTCCTGACCGAAGCCGCCAACAGGCTGTTGCCGCTTGCGCGCAGTATCGAGCGTGATTTCCGCCTTGCCGAAACCCGCGCCATGCGCCTGCCGGTGCCCAAGCGCCCCATACGGCTGGGTGTGCTGGCCTCTTTCCCGACCGCGCAACTGGAGGAGGCGATTGCGGCCTACACGGGCGATGACCCGCTTGAGGTGGTTGAGGACAGCGAGCGGGGTCTGGCGCGGGCGCTATCGAACGGCGGCATCAACATCGCACTGACGATCATTCGCCCCGAGCGCGCCGCGCAGGCGGCTACCGTACTGTTCCGCGCGGCTTTCCGGCTCGCTCTCCCCTCGCGCCCTCCGCTGGCACAGGAAGCCGAGATTGCGCCCGAGGCGCTGGCGGGCGAGACCATGATGGTGCGGCGCTCGTGCGAGGTGTTGCAGGAAACCAGCCAGTTCTTCACCGAACGCGGCATTCGCCCGCCGTTCAGCCTCCGATCCCAGAATGATGATCGGGTCATGGCCATGGTCCGCGCGGGGCTGGGCATTACCGTTGCGCCGGAATCGCTGGGCGGCCCCGGCATCGCCATGCCCTTGCTGGCCGGGTTTGATTATCAGCGCACAATCGGGCTGATCTACGGGCAGGACTGGCACCAGCTTTACGCAGCGGATCATCCGCTCATCACCGCGCTGGAGCGGCTCAAAAGATAAGGGCGCTCCTTTCGAAGCGCCCCCATTTTGCTATCGGGTGTGGTTCTTACCACTCATCGCCAAAGCCATCGAAGAAACCGCCCTCATCGGCGCCCGTATCTTCAAAGCCCATATCCTCAGCGGGCGCTTCCGGTTCAGCCGGAGGAGCCGCTTCGGCCTCATTGCCGCCGAACATGCCAGCAACCGCATTGCCCAGCAGAACGCCGCCCGCAACGCCCACAGCCGTTTGCGCCGCCCCTGCCAGGAAGCCGCCGCCGCGGGCCGGAGCCATCGGCTGCATGGGCTGCTGTTGCGCACCGCTCTGCCCCCACGGGCTGCGGGCATTGTGCACCGGCTGTGCCGGACGGCTAGGCGCGCCGCCGCCGAACAGCCCGCTGAACAAGCCGCCACGACGGGGCTCTTCGCGCGCTGCTGCCACCTGACGCTCAAGCTCGGCAATCCGGGCATTGGCGCTGACCAGCGCATGCTCCTGCACCACAATGGTTTGCGCCATGTAGTAGGGTGCGCCCGGCTGGGCCTTGATCTGGTCGTTGATAAAGGCGTCCGCCTCGGCTTCGCGCTGGGGCATGTTTTCCTCGGCCGCTTTCAGCTTGCCGAACAGATCCTCAATGGCCTTGCGATCGTCAGAATTCATTACGCTTTACTCCTCGCGCTCACCGGTGAACGCCAGCAACATCTGGAACAGGTTGACGAAGTTGAGATACAGCGACAGCGCGCCGAAAACGGCCAGCTTGCTGCTGCTCTCATAGC
>JAEZBH010000514.1 GCA_023427285.1 Pseudomonadota bacterium | reverse complement strand
TACAAGAACGTGCCATCTTCGTCGCGAACGGCAGAGGCGTTGATGGCAAGCCAACCGATGTTGCCGCTTTTGCTGACGTGTCGTTTCTCAAGCGTGTAGCGGTCGAGGTCGCCCTCGATCAGCTGGTTGTAGAGTTTGATCTCCTGAGCCTGATCGTCGGGATGGGTCAGGCTGAGATAATCGCGGCCGATCAGCTCCTGCCGGCTGTAGCCGGAAATGGCGCAATAGGCCTCGTTGATCCGCAGCAGGCGGCCCTCGGCATCAACTTCCGCAATGCCGATGCCGGCGCTTTCATAGGTTGCCGCGAAGCGCTGCTGGCTTTCGCGCAGGGCTTGTTCTGTCTGCCGGGCTTGTGCAAGCGCGAACCGATCGGATGCGTCCTGATAGCAGGCGACCGCGCCGAAGATCTGTCCCTCCGCAGTTCGCAGCGGCGCTGCGCTGACCGTCGTCGGTATTTGTGAGCCATCGTTGCGTTCGACGATCAGCGGCCTGTCATGCGTGATGGTGCCGCCGCTCAGGGCCTGCATCAGCGGAGACAGGTCTTTGGCCTGAGGCGTTCCGTCCGGCAGAAGAAGAGCGTGGGTGCTGCAGCAGCAAGTATTCAGCAGAGTTGCGGGCGGGCGGCTGTGCAACAATTCTGCCGCTCGGTTGTTATAGCGAACGAGTTTGCCGTTTGCGTCGCAGATGAGAACCGCAACCGGCAAGAGATCGAGCAGCGCCTGCGGGGTGCCGTGCAAGGATTCCAGCCCAGTTTCGGCAGACTGTGTCATGCGATCAAGCGTGGCGCCTGAATTTAACATGCCTGTTGCCGCTCCCATTGCATCGCGTTCATTCCGCCAGAGGCGTTGTATATCCTTTATATGGTAGCTTACCGGAAGTTGATTATGCAATGGCCAAGACGTCTAAAAAGTTTCGTCAGGACGATAGTGAAATTATTGCAAGTTTTAACAATTCATCAATGCTGTTAGCAACTTTGGTGAGCTTCTTGTTAAGCTTGGTATTATTTAAACAACAAAAAGTTTATTTATTGCAATGGTGAAATAATTGGTTCGGGACGGTCCTTGAATGATTGGCCTGAACCTTGGGGTCCGCTGAGCGTGACCTTTTCCAGCTCAACGATGGATTGCAGAAAATCAACGACTGCCCGGATGCGCGGCAGCGAGCGCAGGTCAGCGTGCAGAATGATCCAGTAGGCGCGCTCAATGCGAATTTGCTCGGGCAGAACGGGCACGAGCCGCGGATCGCCGCAGGCAGAGAAATGGTGGAGCAACCCGAGCCCCAAGCCCGCGGCGACGGCATTCTGCTGCGCTGTGATCGAGCTTGAGCGGAAATGCACCGCCGGGTCGCTCACCACGTCGTTCAGGAACTTGAGTTGGGGCAGGTGGATAAGGTCTTCGATGTAGGAGACGAACTCCATGCCCTTGAGGTCTTCGGGCGTCTCGATCGGGTTGTGGCGGGAGAGATACTCCGCCGAGCCATAAAGGCCGAGGCTGTAGCCGGTCAGTTTGCGGGCGGTCAGACGGCCAGACGGCGGGCGTCCCAGCGTGATGGCGATATCCGCCTCGCGCTTGGACAGGCTGAAGCTGCGGTTCTCGGCCACCAATTCCAGATCCAGCTGGGGATAGGTCTCGCGGAAGCGGCGCATGTGGGGCGCCACCAGAAAGCTGCCGAACGCTTCAGGCGTGGCGAGGCGCACGGTGCCGGAGATCTGGAAGTCCTGCCCGGCAAGCCCTGCGCTGATGGCGGCGGTTTCGCTCTCGATCCGCTCGGCATGTTCCACAAGGCGCTGCCCGCTTTCGGTCAGGGTCAGGCCGCGCGGGGATCGGTGGAACAACACGCAGCCGATGGCTTGCTCCAGAGCCGCGATGCGACGACCGACGGTGGTGTGGTCAACGCCAATGCGCGGCGCGGCGTCCACCAGCCGCCCGTGGCGGGCAACGGCCAGAAAGTAGCGCAGGTCATTCCAGTCGAACATGGCGGTCTCTCGGGTTCTATTCTGCATTTTTGCACATTTGATTGGCGAAACGCCGGTCTATGATGGGCAAGGTTGCACAGGTTATAGGGAGAGGGAACCGATATTCTTGAGGGGGGTAGCTCATGCGGACGATCAATCATTTCGTGGATGGCGGCCAGGTGGCGGGCACGTCTGGTCGCTTCGGCGATGTGTTCAATCCGAACACCGGCGAGGTGCAGGCGCGCGTGGCGCTGGCCACGGCTAGGGAAGTGGATGCTGCCGTGCAGTCTGCCGCCCGTGCGTTTCCGGTGTGGTCTGCGATGAACCCGCAGCGCCGCGCGCGCGTGATGTTCAACTTCAAGGCCCTGCTTGAGAAGCACATGGACGAGCTGGCCGAGCTGCTCTCGCTGGAGCACGGCAAGGTGGTGGCCGATTCCAAGGGCGATATCCAGCGCGGCCTTGAGGTGATTGAGTTCGCCTGCGGCATTCCGCACCTTCAGAAGGGCGAATATACCGAGGGCGCAGGTCCGGGCATCGACGTGTTCTCCATGCGCCAGCCGCTGGGCGTGGTGGCGGGTATCTCGCCGTTCAACTTCCCGGCGATGATCCCGATGTGGATGTTCGGCGTGGCGATTGCCTGCGGAAACACGTTCGTCCTGAAGCCCTCGGAGCGCGACCCGTCCGTGCCGGTGCGGCTGGCCGAGCTGTTCCTTGAGGCTGGCGGCCCGGAGGGCGTGCTGAACGTGGTGCATGGCGACAAGGTGGCGGTGGATGCGCTGCTCGATCACCCGGACGTCAAGGCGGTGAGCTTCGTCGGCTCGTCGGACATCGCCAACTACGTCTATGAGCGCGGAGCCGCCAACGGCAAGCGCGTGCAGGCCATGGGCGGCGCGAAGAACCACGGCATCGTGCTGCCGGATGCCGACCTCGATCAGGTGGTGCGCGATGTGATCGGCGCGGCCTACGGCTCGGCGGGCGAGCGCTGCATGGCGCTGCCGGTGGTGGTGCCGGTGGGCGACAAGACTGCTGACCGCCTGCTGGAAAAGCTGATTCCTGAAGTGGAGAAGCTGAAGGTCGGCATCTCGACCGACCCGGATGCCCAGTATGGCCCGGTGGTGTCTGCCGCGCACCGCGACCGGATCAAGTCTTACATCCAGATGGGCGTGGATGAGGGTGCCAGGCTGTTGCTCGATGGCCGCGACTTTGCCCTGCAAGGCTATGAGCGGGGCTTCTTCATCGGCCCGTCGCTGTTCGACCATGTGAAGCCCGGAATGCAGAGCTACCGCGACGAAATTTTCGGTCCGGTGCTCCAGATGGTGCGCGCCCAGACGCTGGACGAGGCGATCGAGCTGCCGAGCAAGCACCAGTACGGCAACGGCGTTGCCATCTTCACCGCCAACGGCAATGCCGCGCGAGAGTTCGCCCAGCGGGTGAACGTGGGCATGGTTGGCATCAACGTGCCGATCCCGGTGCCGGTGGCCTACCACAGCTTTGGCGGCTGGAAGCGCTCGGCGTTTGGCGATACCAATCAGTATGGCATGGAAGGCGTGCGCTTCTACACCAAGGTGAAGACGATCACGCAGCGCTGGCCGGTTGGCGATGTGGGCGATCAGTCCTTCATCATTCCGACCATGCGCTAGGCACGAGTTGCGTAAAGTTTAAGGGGAGGGTGTTCGGCCCTGAGGCTCTGGCGTTCGAGCGCAGAGCGCAGGGCCGGGCCGTTTCCGCTGTTCTTGAGTTTTGTTTGGATTTCAAAGACCAGAAGGGTTGGCGCAGCGATGGATTTTCAGCTGTCAGAAGACCGGATGATGATTCAGGACATGGCGCGCAAGTTCGCAAGCGACCGCCTGCGGCCGAACGCCATGCGCTGGGATGAGGAAAAGGCGCTGGATCGCGGTGTGCTGCAAGAGGCGGGCAGCCTCGGGTTCGGTGCGGTTTATGTGCGCGAGGACGTGGGCGGTTCGGCGCTGAAGCGTCTGGATGCCGCCCTGATTTTCGAGGCGCTGTCGGCAGGCGATATCAGCCACGCAGCGTTCCTGACCATCCACAACATGGCCTCGTGGATGATCGATACCTACGGCAATGACGAGCAGCGCCGCCGCTGGCTGCCGAAGCTGGCCCCGCTCGATCTGATTGCCAGCTACTGCCTGACGGAGCCGTCCTCCGGCTCGGATGCGGCGTCCTTGCGCACCCGCGCCGAGCGGGACGGCGACCATTATGTGCTGAATGGCGCAAAGGCGTTCATCTCGGGCGCGGGCTTCTCTGACCTGTACGTGGTGATGGTGCGCACGGGCGAAGAGGGCGCCAAGGGCATCTCGACGGTGGTGGTTGAAAAGGGCACGCCGGGCCTCTCGTTCGGGGCGAACGAGAAGAAGATGGGCTGGAGTGCCCAGCCGACGGCCATCGTCAACTTCGACAACTGCCGGGTGCCGGTGGCGAACCGTCTGGGCGAGGAAGGGCAGGGCTTCAAAATCGCCATGTCGGGCCTCGACGGCGGGCGCATCAACATCGGCGCGTGCTCGCTGGGCGGCGCGCAGGAGGCGCTGAGCCGGGCGATTGAATACGCCAGGACCCGCCAGCAGTTCGGCAAGGCGATTGCGGATTTTCAGGTGACCCAGTTCAAGCTGGCCGACATGGCGACCGAACTGGAGGCCGCGCGGCTGCTGCTTTACCGGGCGGCGCACGCCATCGACACGGGCTCGCCGGAGAAGTCGAAACTCTCGGCCATGGCCAAGCGTTTCGCCACCGACACGGGCTTCCGCATCGCCAACGAGGCGCTCCAGATCCACGGCGGCTACGGCTACCTGAAGGATTACGAGATCGAGCGCATCGTCAGGGATCTGCGGGTGAACCAGATTTTGGAAGGAACCAACGAGATCATGCGTGTGGTGATCTCGCGGGAGATGCTGAGGGGGTAAGACCAATGGCAACGATCGCGTTCATCGGCGTGGGGAACATGGGCGGCGGCATGGCCGTCAATCTGGTGAAGGCGGGGCATAGGGTGCTTGCCTGCGATCTGTTGCCAGCCAATCTGGAGCGGGCGGTCAGCGAGGGCTGCGAGCAGGCCGAAAGCGCAGCCGCTGCGGTTGCCGAGGCCGATGCGGTGGTGAGCATGCTGCCTGCGGGCAAGCATGTGCGGGAGGTTTACGAGAATCAGGTGTTTCTGGCGGCACAGCCGGGCACCGTCCTGATGGATTGCTCGACCATCGACGTGGCAACGGCGCGCAGCGTTGTGGACGCAGCGACGGCCAAGGGCTTCGTGATGGTGGATGCTCCGGTCTCCGGCGGCGTTGCAGCCGCCAGCGCGGGCACGCTGACCTTCATGGTGGGCGGCACGGAGGGCGCCTTTGGAGCCGCGGAGCCGTACCTTGCCCGCATGGGCAAGGCGGTGATTCATGCAGGCGATGCCGGCGCAGGGCAGGCGGCCAAGATCTGCAACAACATGCTGCTGGCCATCTCCATGATCGGCACCTGCGAGGCGTTCAATCTCGCTGAGAAACTGGGGCTCGACCCGCAGCGATTCTTCGAGATCTCCTCCAATGCCTCGGGCCAGTGCTGGTCGATGACAAGCTACTGCCCGGTGCCGGGCCCGGTGGCTGCCGCTCCCTCGAACCGCAATTATGACGGCGGATTCGCAACGGCCCTGATGCTGAAGGACCTGCGCCTTGCGGTTGAGGCGGCACAGAAGGTGGGCGCTCCGACGCCGCTGGGGGCGGAGGCTGAATCGCTCTACGCGATCTTCAACGGGCTTGGAGGCGCGGGAAAAGATTTCTCGGCCATCATCAAGATGCTGTCGGGAGAGTGGAAGGGCTGATTCGTTGGCGCATGATTCGCGGGCGGCGGCGAGCAGATTCGGAGCCGCCCGGATGCGGTCGCCCAAAGACGGCAAGTGTCCAGATACGACAAAGGCCCAGAGATTTTCATCTCTGGGCCTTTGCGTTTGTGGCTCCCCGGGCCGGATTCGAACCAGCGACCAACCGGTTAACAGCCGGTTGCTCTACCACTGAGCTACCGGGGAATGAGGCGCTTCGTCGTCTCCGTCTCGGCGCCCCCGAAACTCGTGTGGGGGGGTCTATAACAACCTGTTCCCACCCTGCCAATACCGTAATTTACTTTTCTGCGTTTTTTTTGCCGAAGCGGTACAATCCAGAGAAAAGTCATACTCTTAACGGCTGAACTGGGCCGTCTGGAGGGCGGCTTGGCGCTTACTGCGGTGCGCCTGCGCCCGGCGAGAAGCGGCCGATGTTGCCGAACAGCTGATCCCAAATCGAGCTTTCGCGGCCACGGGTCGGCGTCTTGTCGCTGGAGGGGTCGACCTTCACGATCTGATCCTTGTTCAGAATCTCGACCTTGTTGACGGTGCCCTTGTCGTTGAACGCGACGACCAGAACCTCGTGCTTCACCGGCTTGGGCGTCAGGAATGCCAGCTGCTCGGTCTGGCGAGAGACGTAATACCAGGTGTTCGGGTCAAACTCCGACTGGAGCGAGGGGCGGCCCAGCGTGCGCGCCACCGAGTCCTTATTGTCGATGCCGGGCTGGATCGCGGCAACCAGCTCAGGGTCGGCCAGATAGCCCTTGGTGTCCTTGATGCGGGTGCAGGCTGCGGTGTTGACCGCCACGGCGGCAATGAGCAGGGTTTTGACAAGGCCGTGCATCATAATCGAGTCGATCTCCGTTGTCGTCGCGTTGACGATCAATCAAGAGACTTGCATATCCGCCATGAGGCACCGGGGCAAGCGCCTGGGGTGTTGAATACGATAAGGAAACATTCGCTTGAGTTGGTTGAAGTCACTTATTGGACTGGCTGGCAGGCGTCGGAAGGCGGAAACGCTTTATGAGGCGCTGGTGCATCTGGTGCGCCAGCCGGACTGGTATACGCGCGGGCAGGTGCCCGATACGGTCGATGGCCGGTTTGATGTGCTGGCGCTGGTATTGTCCCTGACCTTCGCGCGTTTACAGAAGGAAGGAGAGGCGGGCGTCCCGTTCTCCAAGGAGCTTCTGGAGCTGTTCGT
>JAEZBH010000397.1 GCA_023427285.1 Pseudomonadota bacterium | reverse complement strand
TTCTTCTGCCAGCGCTGGCAGAACACCAGAATGAGCGGGAAATAGACCATGAGCGGCGAGATAATGTTGGTTGCGCCATCCCCCACGCGGTAGGCGGCGGTCGTCATTTCCGCGCTGATGCCCATCAACATCAGCATCGGCACCAGAACCGGAGCCAGCAGCGCCCACTTGGCGCTGGCCGAGCCGATAAACAGGTTGATGAGCGCAGTGGCCAGCACGATCAGCGTGAGCAACAGCGGCGTCGGCAGGTTCAGATCACCCAAACCGGCAGAGCCATGCACGGCCAGAATAAGCCCGAGGTTGGACCAGTTGAACATGGCCACGAAGTGCGCGGCGGCAAATGCCAGCACCAGATAGTAGGCCATGTCGCCCATGGAGCCGGACATCATCTTCACCACGTCGCGGTGGCTGTTTACCGTTCCGGCCGCCCGGCCATAAAGCCAGCCCGCCGCCAGAAACAGCAGGAAGAAGCCGGAAACCAGCGAGCGGTAGAACGGCGTCAGCCGACCCTCTGGCGGCGCGGACTGGTCGATCAGCGGCGTACCCGGCCCCACCGTGAAGAACGCCCACAGCGCCACCACGCCCAGCACCGCCAGACCCGCCTGTTTCAGGCCCCGCGTTTCCTCGGCTGTCAGCGGCGCATCCGGCGCGCCCATCGCAATGCTGGCATCCTCTTCCGGCACATAGCGGCCAAGGCGCGGCTCGACGATCCGGTCGGTCACGTACCAGATCACCGGCAGGAACACGAAGGTCATCGCCGCGATGAAATACCAGTTGCCTGCAATGTTGGCATCCCAGTTGGGAACGACCGTCTCAGCCGCCGCCTCGGTAATGCCGAACAGCAGTGCGTCCAACTGGCCCGGCAGCAGGTTTGCCGAGAACCCGCCCGACACCCCGGCAAAGGCGGCCGCAATGCCCGCGTTGGGATGACGTCCCGCCGCCGCAAAGATCACACCCGCCAGTGGAATCAGCACCACATAGGCTGCATCCGCTGCCAGATTGCCCATCATGGCGACAAAAGCGACGATGGGCGTCAGCAGCATGGCGGGCGCATTGCGAACACCGGCCCGCATGGCGGTGCCGAACAGCCCGGAGCGTTCCGCAACGCCCGCCCCCAGCATCACCACCAACACATAACCAAGCGGGTGGAAGTGGGTGAAGGTTGCAGGCATATCCACCCAGAGACGGCGAATATTCTCTGGCGACACAAGGCTTTGCGCCTCAATCACCGTGCCTGCGCCCGTTGCAGGATCAATCGCTGTTGGATGCTGCGCAGACCACCCCAGAGCAGATGCCGCGATGCTGATGAGCACCAAGACCCCAATCAGATAGAGAAACAGGAACACCGGGTCCGGCAGCCGGTTACCCGTCCGCTCGATCCAATTCAGGATCCCCCGCCCTGTCCTCTGATGCGCGCTTTCTTGCATTTCTGGTGCCTCCTAACCGTCCGCAGCGGCACCAACAGGTTCGATAACACCATCCAAGTCAAGCAGTTACATATTCCAATCAAAAAGAATGGCCGGCAAAGCGCCGGCCAAGGGGACATAAAGGCAAGTCTGAGACGCCAAGCTACAAAGCCGCGTTCCTCAGGCCACAAGGTCGAGATGCTTGTGCATTTCATAGGCCTGACCGAAGCGGTTGCGCAGGAAGACGGGCAGCGGAATATCTTCCTGCCGCACGAAGCCCTTGTCCGGCAGCTGGCCGGACGCCAGCAGATCCAGCACGGCGCAGATGGCGCTGGCCGTGGTCACCTGAATTGCGGCCCAGTGCTTGCCGTTCATCTGGCGCGGATAGATGCGGTTGGCATAGCTTTCCTGCATCAGGCGGCCATTGCGGCGCCCGGATGCGGTGGCGAACACGATCACCACGTCCTGCTCCGTCACCGGCACGGCATTTTCCAGCACCTGCTTAAACAACTCGCGGTTCTGGCCAAGGCGCAGGTCATGGATCAGCGTGCGCATGATATCCCGGTGACCGGGGTAGCGAATGGTCTGATAGCTGAGGTGCCGCACCTTGCCAGCCAACGTATCC
Organism: Pseudomonadota bacterium; assembly: GCA_023427285.1. Lineage (GTDB taxonomy): Bacteria > Pseudomonadota > Alphaproteobacteria > Sphingomonadales > Sphingomonadaceae > Pedomonas. The sequence goes on along the minus strand of JAEZBH010000397.1, from coordinate 4,485 downwards.
CCCAGCGTGCCAAGGCCGCCTGACGTGTTGAAGGCTTCGAACGTCATGCCGTCGAGCGAGAACCGCTCCACGTTTTCCAGAGCGGGAAGCAGCGTCAGCTTGCCGTCCACGATTGCCTCGCACGGCTCCAGATACTCGTTGATGACGCCCTCGGTGGACCATGTGAGGTTGTAGGTCAGGCTGTTGGTCGGGAACCGGGGAAGCGCCCCCACCCGCAGGCGCAGCGTATCCAGTTCATCAAACGTATCGGCCAGATGCTTGCCAACGATGGCAATGAAACCCGGCGCCAAGCCGCACTGCGGAATGAGCGCCGAGCGGGCGCTAAGGCTCAACTCTTTCACCAGCTTGGTGGAGGCAACATCCTCGGTCGGGTCGAGATAATGCACGCCTGCCGCATGGGCGGCACGGGCAATGCGGGAGGTAATATGATAGGGCGCAGCGGAAATGACGGCAAAACGCCCCTTCAGCGCCTCTGCCAGCGCCGCATCGTCCGTTGCATCGAGCACCAGGCGCTCAAGGCCTGCAACCGCCGTGGCGCGCGCCAGCGCCTTTTCACAGCGGTCGGCGATCGTGACGCGATATTCGCCTGTCGGCAGCAGCAAAGCCGCGATCATCTCACCGATGTTGCCCGCGCCTACAACCAGAATATCACGCATGAGTCACCCCTTTTCATTCTACGAAATTTTACTGATTTTATGCCCCCAATCGGTCGAAATGGAGCGACAGGCTGAACAAATCGCTCGACAATTTACGGCGGACTGTTCACATATTCGTCATTATGACAGATGACTCACTCGACACCCGTCTGATTGAACTACTCATTCAGAATGCCCGCCTGCCGACGGCCGTTCTGGCGCGCAAGCTGGGCGTCGCCCGATCCACCGTTCAGGCGCGGATCGACCGGCTGGAAGCAACCAACGTTATCACGGGATATTCAGCGCGGCTGGGCGCGGCCGATACGCGCGTGCGCGCTCATGTGCTGATTGGCGTGGCACCGCAGCAGCAGGTGGCCGTGGAGGCGGGATTGAAGCGCATCAACGCAGTCGTCAGCCTTCTATCTGTCAGCGGCCCTTATGACCTTATCGCCGTTGTTGCGGGGCCGACCACGCATGACCTTGATGTCGCGCTGGATCAGATCCGCACGATCGAGGGCGTGCGCGAAACCATGTCGTCCATCATTCTCAGCCGGAAATTCGAGCGCGGCTGAGGCTGGGCGTCACTGATCCATTTGATCCGTCACGCTGTTTGCGCGGCTGGCGCGCACAGCCGCCAGCGCCTCCTGCGCCAGATCATCGGCCAGCGCCGTATTGGTCTCTATCGAGCCGTCCATTACCGCGGCACGGCACGCCAGCGCCATGGAGAGGGCCTGAAGCACGTCTCCGTTCGTCGCGCCGATTGCATGCACTTCCCGGTCCAGCGCATCCAGCACGATGTCCAGAATATCTCCGACCTGCTCCGGCGAATTGGTCAGCGGGTGCAGCGGAAAAGAAAAGGTGAAGTTGCGGCCCGTATCGGACCAAATAGGATAAACGAGCCGGTTCTTTTTAGGCGGCATGACTGGGACAACCCCTCGACCGGAAACTCTGGTTTTCCGGCCTGCAAGCAAGCAACAGACACTGCGCAAACCATAGCATTGCCGCCGCTCCCGCGCTGCTGGCCTCACGTCTTTTCCGTCTCGCAGCTGCCACGCTTCGGCACGTCTTCCTGATTGGCGCCGGAACCTTACGGTATCAGCACTCCGCCATGTTCACGGCCAGCCCGCCTTGAGACGTTTCCTTGTACTTGGAAGACATATCAAGCCCGGTCTGCCGCATGGTCTCGATCACCTTGTCGAGCGGAACCATGTGCGTGCCATCGCCCATCATGGCGAGGCGCGAGGCATCAATGGCCTTGATCGCGCCCATGGCATTGCGCTCGATGCAGGGAATTTGCACCAGACCGCCCACCGGATCGCAGGTGAGCCCAAGGTTGTGCTCCATGCCGATCTCGGCTGCGTTCTCGACCTGCGCATTGGTGCCGCCCAGCGCCGCCGTCAGGCCCGCCGCCGCCATGGAACAGGCAACACCCACTTCACCCTGACACCCCACCTCAGCACCGGAAATAGAGGCATTGCGCTTGAACAGTCCGGCAATGGCTGCGGCAGTCAAAAGGAAGGTGCGCATACCCTCAGGGTTGCTGTTGCAGAAGCGGTCGTAATAGCGCAGCACCGCCGGAATAATACCCGCCGCGCCGTTGGTCGGGGCCGTCACCACCCGTCCGCCCGCCGCGTTCTCTTCATTGACGGCCATGGCCCACAGGTTCACCCAGTCCATCACCGCCATTGGGTCGCGGAGCGATCGCTCCAGCCGCTCCTGCATTTTCTTGAACAACTCAGGCGCACGGCGAGGAACCTTGAGGCCGCCCGGCAGCACGCCCTCCTCCCGGCACCCGCGCGATATGCAGGCATCCATCACCTGCCACAGCGCGTCAATTCCCGCCTCCACCTCGGCGCGCGGGCGCAGCACCGTCTCGTTCTGCATCATGATCTCGGCAATGCTGAGCCCGGTCTTCTCGCCTATTTCCAGCAACTCTGCCGCCGTATTGAACTGGTGGGGAACGACAGCACCATCGTCAGGCGCGCTGTTGCGTCCGGCTTCCTCCTCGCTGACAACGAAGCCGCCGCCGATGGAATAATAAATCTCTCGCGCCACCGTCTCGCCGTTCGCATCGAACGCCGTAAAACGCATGCCGTTGACATGATAAGGCAGCCGGACTTCGAATTCCAAAATCAGGTCAGCCCTCAGATCAAACGGTATTTCCTTCTGCCCCGCCAGCTTCAGCCGGTGTTCGGTGCGGATGCGGGTAACTGCCGGCTCAATAATTTCCGGCGCGATGACCTGCGGCAAATGCCCTTCCAGCCCGAGCAGCACAGCCCGGTCTGTCGCGTGACCCAAACCCGTCAGCGCCAGCGAGCCAAACAGCTCCACCTGCACGCGGGCCACCGCATCCAGCCTGCCGCTGCCAGTCAAACCATTGACGAAGCGCGCCGCCGCCAGCATGGGGCCGACCGTATGCGAACTGGACGGACCAATCCCCACCTTGAACACATCGAACAGGCTCAAAAACATCCGCGTCGCGCCTCGTCTGCTAGAAGATTTATTTTTGTTTTGCAGGAGGAACACTGTCCCTCCTGCACCTCACATTTTGTTAATAGGGCCGTGCGTTTGATGCCGGGCTCGGCCCTTAAAACGAATGGGAGCGCGAGGGGAACTTTCCGATGCTCGCCTCCACGAACGGGGACCCTCGCATCATTTATTTTCACCCGATCTCAGAGAAGCCTTTCCCCTCGGCCACCAATTTCTCCAGCAGCGGCGACGGCGCCCACCAGCGCGCGCTTACCGTTGCAGCATAGTGCCGGATTTTCTCCAGCGCGTTGGCAAGGCCGATCTCGTTTTCTGCCCAGAACATTGGCCCGCCGCGATAAGCGGGAAAACCGTATCCATTGATGTAAACCGTATCGATGTCGCTCGCCCGATAGGTGATGCCCTCGCGCAGAATTTCACAGCCGATATTGACCATGGCGAGGAAGCAGCGCTCTACAATTTCCTCATCGGAAATCTGGCGCGGGGTGATGCCGTAGTCCGCTCGCACTTCCTCAATGATTTTCTCGGTCACTGACGAGGGCTTCGGCGTGCGGCTGCCCTCGTCATAATCGTAGATACCCGCACCGGTTTTCAGCCCCAACCGGCCCATTTCCACCAGCCGATCCGCCACGCGATACGCCATGGGATCATAGTCATCCACAGACATTTCCTGACGCGAGCGGTAAGCGATATCCTGCCCCGCCATGTCGCCCATTTGCATGACGCCCATCGGCATCCCGAAATCGTAGAGCGCCTTGTCCACCTGAGCGGGAGACGCCCCTTCCAGCACCAGAAGCCCCGCCTCGCGGCGATAGCCCTGCAACATGCGGTTACCGATAAACCCATGGCAATTACCGGTGACGACGCCCACCTTCTTGATGCGCTTGGCAAGCGTGAGCGCGGTCATCAGCACATCCGGCGCGGTTTTCGCGCCGCGCACAATTTCCAGCAGCTTCATCACATTGGCGGGCGAGAAAAAATGCAAGCCAATCACGTCCTCAGGTCGCGAGGTGAACGCGGCAATGGCATCAATCGAAAGGTACGAGGTGTTGGACGCCAAAATCGCCCCCGGCTTGGCAATGGCATCCAGCCGGGTGAACACCTGGCGTTTCACCTCCAGCGTTTCGAACACGGCCTCGATAATCAAATCCGCAGTTTTCAGGTCATCGTAAGACAGCGTGGGGTGGATCAGCGCCATGCGCTCCTCCACCTGCTCAAGCGTCATGCGGCCTCGCTTGGCGGCGCTTTCATAATTCTTGCGAACCGTTGCCAGTCCACGCGCCAGACCGTCCTCGCTCACCTCCAGAACGGGGACTGGAATACAGGCATTTGCAAAATTCATGGCAATGCCGCCACCCATGGT
>JAEZBH010000334.1 GCA_023427285.1 Pseudomonadota bacterium | reverse complement strand
GCTTGATACGGGCCAGATGCGCGATGCGACGTACTGTTTTTTCATCAACAGCCATGGCTTGGCTCCCTTCGTGCCGGGCGCGGATAGCACGCCCGCTCGTCAGCCTTCAAGGCTGGCGGACGTTTCGATTGATTTCCTAGCAGATCAAGGGGCGATGATAGAAGCGCTTACGCATGATGGCGGCAATCTGCGCATTCCCTCAGCCCCTTGCTTCGAGTAGCGGTTGTTGCCACTCTCGCGCCGATTTGCGAGCCAGACATCACCGACAGGTAGCCGCCACCATGAGTACAACCGCCGCCGCGCCGAAGCGCAGAATGTCCCCTGCCATCAAGTTCCTGTGGGTCATTGTGGGCCTCATCACACTCGGCGTCATTGCTCTGGTTGGCTCTCAGGCGTTCCTGCCGCAGCTGCTGCGCTTCACCTACGAGCCGAAGATCAGCTTTGCCGAAAGCCCCAAGGACGCCGCGCCGGATTACGCAAGCGTGGCGAGCTGGGCCGCTCACCCGGCCAAGCCCGGCACGTCGATGGATGCGCCGGAGGGCTTTGCCGCAACTGAGGCCCCTGCCGTTAATGTGTTCTACGTGACGCCCACCACCTACATGAACAAGGCGCAGTGGAACGCTCCCTTGACGGACGCCGCCGCCAACGCCCTGACCGACCGGATGATCCGCCATCAGGCGAGCGCCTTCAACAGCGTTGGCCGCATCTGGGCGCCGCGCTACCGGCAGGCAACGCTGGGCGCGTTCTTCACCGACAACCCGGACAAGGCGCAGGCGTTCGAGCTTGCCTACGAAGACGTTGCCCGCGCCTTCGACACCTTCCTTGACGCTGCGGGCGACAAGCCGTTCATCATCGCCAGCCACAGCCAGGGCAGCCTGCACGCGCTGGCGCTGCTGCAACACAAGCTGGCGAACCACCCGGCCCGTACGCGACTGGTGGCGGCCTACCTTGTCGGCTGGCCGGTCTCCATCAAGGCGGACCTTGAGCCGTTCGGCTATGCGCCGTGCGAGACGCCGACGGCCACCGGCTGCGTTGCCTCCTGGCAGAGCTTCGGCGAACCCGCCGATCCGTCCAGCGTCATTGCCGCCTATGGCGAGGCTGCGGGGCCGACCGGCGTTGCGCGCAGCGGCACGCCCATGGTTTGCACCAACCCGCTGACGTGGCAGACCGGCACCGCCCGCGCCGAGGCCGACGCCAACCTTGGCGCACTGCCCTTCGTTGAGGCCGGCCAGCCGCTGGCAGCTCTTGAGAAAAACCTGACCGGCGCGGCATGCGATGCCACCGGCATTCTCCACCTGACGCTGAACCCGCAAGGGCCGTTCAGCCAGCAGCTGATGCCGGGCCAGAACTACCACGTTTATGACTACGCCCTGTTCTGGGCGAACCTGCGCGCCAATGCCGAAGCGCGGGTGAATGCTTTTCAAGGCTCTGCTGCCACCCTTTCCTCACCCGTAGGTGCGCTGTGATTACCCAGTCCGTTCTTGATTTCATCGACCAGTTGCCTGAGGGCGGCCGCCTGTGCGGGCTGGACATTGGCGACAAGCGCATCGGCGTTGCCTATTGCGACGCCATGTGGACCATCGCCACCGCCGCCGACACCCTTCAGCGCCAGCGCTTCACGCAGGACCTCAACTGGTTCCGCGAGCAGTTCCAGAAGCAGCGGGTAAAGGGCATCGTCATCGGCCTGCCGCTCAACATGGACGGGACGGACTCGCCGCAAACCCAGTCCATCCGCGCCTACGCCCGCAATCTGAACAAGGCGCTGAACCCGGAGGGCGCGGACGTGGTGACGCCGATCCTGCTGTGGGACGAGCGCTGGTCCACCGCCGCCGTTACCCGCGTCATGATCGACGCGGACCTCTCCCGCGCCAAGCGCGCCGAGCGGGTGGACAAGGCCGCCGCCGCCTTCATCCTGCAAGGCGCAATCGACGCGCTGGCAGCGGCGTGCTGAGGAAGCGCAATCATTGATTTTCTTTGCAGAGGGACTCGGTCCCTCTGCACTCCCGTCATTTATCGGACCGTGCCTGTGATACCGCGCACGGCCCATTGAATCGAATGGGAGGTGCAGGAGGGACGAAGCCCTCCTGCTATACTAAAACATATTACTCTGAACCCGCGCGACGACGGCGACGGCTGGCGGCCAGACCGAGCAGCCCTACCCCGAACAGGCCGAGCGCAGCCGGTTCAGGCACCTCATCCGGCGGCAACCGGGTGATGTCCGGCAGACCGCCGAGCGTGGTTACGATCGTTGACGCGCTGGCAGAGGACGACACATCCCACGCCATCAACGAGACGATATCGTGCGGCCCGTAAACCGTCCCGATGCCCGGCTGGGAGGCCTGCGGCAACCCGGAGCAGATTTCTCCGCTCGTTGATACGGTTTGCGTGCCGTCCAGAATGGCTGGCACTTGGGTATCCCACGTGCAGGCTGCCCATCCGGCGAAGGTGGCATTCTCCAGCCCCCCTGCACTGTCATAGGCCCCGCCATGGCTCACACCGAACAATCCGTCGGAGTCGACCGTGAACAGTTCGAGGTCACGACCGGCAACTGACCCGCGCGTGAAGAACACGTCATTAACGGGCCCATCCACGTCCTCATCCAGGTACTGGAACAGACGAATGGTGCCGAGCTCACCCTCATCGGCAGCAAAGCTGAAGCGGTTATTAAAAACCGATGAGCCGTTGGCGATTGAGGACTCAACCGTCCAGGTAATCAGATTGCCGTTCGCACCCGTGAAGGTTCCGCTCGATGAAACAATGTCATCCCCCACCTGGGTGACGACATCACCTGCTGAAAGCCTGAATACGGTGCCATTTCCCAGGCTGATGTAAGTGCTATACGCAAAAACAACATCGCCTGAGAAGGTGCCGCCGCCTGCACGATTGGCCGTCAGAACACCATATTGCGTCTGCCCGCCGCTATTGACGTCAACCGCCCAGTAACCAACCGTGTCTGGCGACAGATCGTTGTCGATGACAATCGCCGAAGCCGACGTTGCAAACCCACTGGAAGCAAGAAAAGCAACAACAGACATCTTCAGAAATGTTTTCATGATATAATCCCTGCCCAGAAGCGGCCATTTAACGACCACCCCCCGTTAAGCAAGAACCGTGCCGATATGAAATAACTCAACTATTTCTATGCCATGAATTAACCATAAGAGTATTTTATTTATTAAAATGTAATTATATCCGACATTATGAATTGGATGACGGAGGCATTTGTTGAACAACATCGCCTCACCCACCCGCGCTACCCCCTCTTGGTGAGGCCTTGAGGCGGAACCGAAAGTCGCAACCGAGGATTTCGAACGCTGACACTGGCGAATGGCGCAGGGGCAGCCTATGGTGAGGCCGCTTTCAACACGGCAAGGCCCCCTTGCCGCCTTCGGGTTCAGTCAGTATAGGCCCGCATCAAATGTCACACGCTACTCCCGCATCCTACAAGACGCCGCCGGGTCTCCACCCGTTTCCGCACACAAGCCTTTTGGGCATCGCCGGGCTCAAGCCCTGGGAGATCGCCTACCTGCTCGATGAAGCGGAGCGCTGGATCGACTCGAACCGCAGCACCAACAAGCGCCACGACATTCTGTCGGGCCTGACGCAGGTCAACGCGTTCTTCGAGAACTCGACCCGCACGCTTCTCTCGTTCGAGGTGGCGGGCAAGCGGCTCGGCGTTGATTGCGTCAACATGGTGGTCAGCGCCTCCTCCGTCGCCAAGGGCGAAACCCTGCTCGACACCGCGCTGACGCTGAACGCCATGCACCCGGACATTCTCGTCATCCGCCATCAGGATGCAGGCTCGGTGCAGCTGATCGCCGAGAAGGTCGGCTGCTCGGTGCTGAACGCAGGCGATGGCCGTCACGAGCACCCGACGCAGGCGCTGCTCGATGCGCTGACCATCCGCCGCCGCAAGGGCCACATCGAGGGGCTGACGGTTGCCATCTGCGGCGACATTCTGCACTCCCGCGTTGCCCGCTCCAACTTCCAGCTGCTGAACGCGCTGGGCGCGCGCGTGCGCGTGGTTGCCCCGCCGACCCTGCTCGGCCCCGAGCTGGATCGCCTTGGCGTTGATATCTACACCGACATGGACAAGGGCCTTGAAGGGGCTGACGTCGTCATGATGCTGCGCCTCCAGCGCGAGCGCATGCAGGGCGGCTTCATTCCCTCCACCCGCGAATACTTCCACTTCTACGGCCTGACCCAGAAGCGGCTGCTGAAGGCCAAGCCGGATGTGCTGGTGATGCACCCCGGCCCGATGAACCGGGGCGTTGAAATCGATACCGCCGTTGCGGACGATCTGGCCCGCTCGGCCATCACCGAGCAGGTGGAGATGGGCGTGGCCGTGCGCATGGCCTGCCTGGATGTTCTCACCCGTGCGCGCCGCGGCGTTGAAGGCTGGGCGACTGAAGGCTCGACGGCGGAGACCGGCAAATGACGACTGTTGCATTCACCAATGCCCACCTGATCGATGCCGCCTCGGGGCTGGACACCAAGGGCGGCGTGCTCGTGGAGAACGGCGTCATCGCCGCTGTCGGCGACATTGCCGTGCCGGAGGGCGCTGAGGTCGTGAACTGTCAGGGGCAGGTGCTGACCCCGGCCCTCATCGACACCCGCGCCTTCAAGGTGGACGTGGACGCCTGCATTGCCGGCGGCATTGCCACCACCTGCCTGATGCCGGACCAGAACCCGGTGCTGGATGATCCCGCCGTTATCGAGCGCGCCTATCGCCTCGGCCAGAAGCGCATCAAGGTGCGCCCGCTGGTTGCCGCCACCAGCGGCCTTGGCGGCGAGGAACTGGCGGAAGTCGGCCTTGGCCTTGCCTCGGGCGCGGTTGCCATCGCCACCGGCCGCAGCGCCATTACCCACACCGGCGTGATGCTGCGCCTGCTGCAATATTCCACCGGCTTTGACGCGCTGGTCATCACCCACACCGAAGACCCCGGTCTGGTGAAGGGCACCTGCGCCACCGAAGGCGAGTTCGCCCAGCGCATGGGCCTGCCCGCCCACCCGACGCTGGCCGAAACCCTGATGGTGGAGCGCGACATTCGTCTGGCAGAAGCCACCGGCGCGCGCGTTCACATCGCTCAGGTTACCTGCGCCCAGTCCATCGAGGCGGTGCGGCTGGCCAAGCGGCGCGGCGTCAAGGTCACCTGCGGCGTCACGCCCGCGCACATTCTGCTGAACGAAAACGCCGTGACGGGCTTTCGCACCTTTGCCCGCTTCTCTCCGCCCCTGCGCTCAGAGACGGATCGTCTGGCCGTGGTGGAAGGCTTGCGCGACGGCACCATCGACATCATCGCCTCCGGCCATGATCCGCGCACGCAGGAAGAAAAGCGCCTGCCGTTCGCACAAGCCGCGCCGGGCATGGTGGGCGCAGAGACCCTGCTGGCAACCAGCCTGACGCTGGTTCACAACGGCACGCTGACGCTTGGGGCGCTGTTCGACAAGCTCTCCGGCGCACCGGCCCGCATCTTCGGGCTGGACAATGGCCGCCTTAGCGTCGGCGCTCCGGCTGACCTGCTGCTGCTCGACCCCGGCGCGCCCTGGCGCATCGAGGTGGACACCCTCAAATCCGTTGCGAAGAACACCCCGTTCGACCGCATGGCGGTGCAGGGCCGCGTGCGCGGCCTGTGGCGCGACGGCGTGGACGTGTTTGGCGCTTAGGGGCAAATTATAGGGAATGATGCGAGGGGCTCACCCCTCGCGCTCCCATTCGATAAGAAAGGGCCGTGTCCTTCATGAAGGATGCGGCCCTTTTTCTTTGGCTGCGTTTATAAGTCTGTGCGCGTGATGACGGGCGCGGCCCGAAAAGCGAAAGGGAGCGCGAGGGACAAGTCCCTCGCATGCCCCCTTAAAAGCAACCCGCTTTACGCGTCAGCCTTGCGGGCGAAGCAATCGATGCCGCGACGGCGCAAGGT
>JAEZBH010000329.1 GCA_023427285.1 Pseudomonadota bacterium | reverse complement strand
GCGCGATGCTGACCCACGCCAACCTGTCGATCAATGCGCAACAGGTGGCGGCCGTTGATCCCGAATCGGGCGCCGTGCCGGAGCGGATTCTTGGCGCGCTGCCGTTCTTCCATGTGTTCGCCAACACTGTCGTTCTCAACATGACAACGTGGGTTGGCGGCATGATCGTGATGCTGCCCAAGTTCGAGCTGGGGCAGGCGATCAAGGCCATCCGCAAGAACGAGGTGACGGTGCTGCCGGGCGTGCCGACCATGTACACGGCGATGCTGAATTCACCGCTGCTGGCGGAGGGAGATCTGGCTTCGCTGCGGCTGTGCATTTCCGGCGGCGCGCCGCTGCCGGTGGAGCTGAAGGACCGCTTTGCCAAGGCCACGCCCGCCGTTCTGGTGGAAGGCTATGGCCTGACGGAAAGCTCGGGCGTGGTGGCGGTTAACCCGTTCTACGGCGTCAACAAGGCAGGCTCCATCGGCCTGCCGCTGCCGGGCACGGACATCGTGATCGTTGACAAGGACGACCCGACGAAGGTGCTGCCGATTGGCGAGGCAGGCGAGCTGACCTTCTGCGGCCCGCAGGTGATGCAGGGCTACTGGCGGCGCGACAATGAAGACGTGTTCGTCAATGGCCTCTTGCGCACGGGCGACATCGCCTACATCGACAAGGACGGCTACACCTTCATCATCGACCGCATGAAAGACATGGTCATGGTGGGCGGGTTCAAGGTGTATCCGCGCACGCTGGAGGAAGTGCTCTACCAGCACCCGGCTGTGCTTGAGGCGACCGTGATCGGCATTCCCGACGATTACCTCGGCCAGCGGCCCAAGGCGTTCGTGGTGTTGAAGCCCGAAGCCGAGGGCACCGAGACCGGCGCGACGCTGAAAGACTGGCTGAACGGGCGGGTGGCCAAGCACGAGCGCGTTTGCGCCGTGGAAGTGCGCGACAGCCTGCCCAAGACCATGGTCGGCAAACTCTCCAAGAAGGAACTGGTGGAGGAGGAGTTGGCCAAGCGGGCAGCCGCGGCATCGGCCGCCGCCGAACCGGAGGTGGCGCTAAAATAAGGCGCAGGTCCCGCAAGCGGGCTCATTCGTCCGCCGTTTGCGGCAATGCAGCCCGCCGGAGGGGTGAAGGCTTATCCTGCCAGCCGTTTCGTGCGTTTCACAGGCAGCCGGAGGTGGCTCAAGAAACCACGAGGAGAGGCTGCATGAAGCGCGCACTGTGCGGGGCCGCGTTGATCGGGGCGCTGATGACGATGACGTCCTGCGCCGCCACGCAACAACTGCTGGCGGGCAGCGGCGGGATGTTCCTGCGGCTTGGGCCGGCAACGGTGGGCTTTGCAGGCACGCAGCAGGGGTGGATGGCGCTCAATTCCCTGAACTGGTCCGGCAATCAGAATTATGGGGTCACCGGCTATCCAACCTATGGCTATGACACGAGCCAGCAAACCTACGGCTACGACGCGAGCCAGCAGACCCAACCGAATTACGGCTATGATGCGAGCCAGCAGACCCAGCCGAATTATGGTTACGATGCGAACCAGCAAACCTACGGCACCACGGAGCAGCAAACTTATGGCGCCACGGATCAGGCCTACGGCACCACAGAGCAGCAGACCTATGATGCCACGCAGCAAACCTATGGGGCGGCGGAGGCTGCGCAAACCTATCCGCAAACCGCTGTAACGGGAACGGTGCCCGAGGGGGCGGGCATTGCCTCGCTCACGACCAATGATCCGGCGGCAGCACAGGCGCTGGCGCAGGCCTGCGCTTCGGGACAGCCGACAGGGCCGGTGACGGTACGGCAGGTGCAGCCGGACGGGACGTATCAGGACGTGCAGCTGGAGGGTGTGACCCTGAGTTGCGGCGGTCCGGCTGCCGGTGGGCAGTCCGCGCAGCAGCTGGCGCCGGGTGATGAGGTGTTGATGACGTTCAGCGATGCCAAGGTTGTCAACAAAGGCAAGCTGAAGATGCGCTAATGCCGGCTGAATGCCGATGCGGATCAGCGGTAGCGGTGACGGGGGCGCACGACCGCTTCAACCACCACCAGGAAGATGATGCCGTTGACGAGAGCGGCCCACAGGTCAATCGGCAGCAGGCTGGGGGTGATGTAGCTCGTTGGGCTGGCGGCGGCAGCGTTCTGGAAAAAGACCAGCCAGCCAAGAACCGGAGCCATGGCAAGCGCACGGCCCATGCCTCTCCAGTCCTGAAGGGCGCGCCATTGCAGCCGGACATAGAGCACGGCAGTAGCCAGAAGAATCGCAAAGCCGAGAATGAGTAGCAGCATGTCATTTTACTTAGGTGATAAACTTAAATTATTTATGAATCACAGCGCGGCCTAAGAGCGCTGCCGTTAAAGCACTGGGGCTTGCCGCTGCATCATGGCGCGGGCCGGGGCCTTTCCTCAACAGATCGGACGATGATCTCTGGGCGGCTGGCGAAGCGGCTCTTGACAGTGTTCCCCTTATGTTCAATCCTGTCTGCTCGATGTGTTGCGAAGCCCCAGGCTGAGACCATCAGGTCGTGGCGCGGGGGTGTTTGTTGGTCGCACTTTCCGGGGCGCGGGCTGTACCTTCCGACTCGAAATTTGCTCAGGTGCGTCTGCGTTGTTGGAGCGTTTCGAATTTCACGGAGGGGCGTGTGCAGATACGGGCGGGCAACTTGAATACGGGCAGCCTGAAAACAGGCAACAGGCAGGGGGCGGCAGTGAAGGCCGTGCCGGATGCTGTGGCGCTGCACGCCATTGCACGGCTGTTGGCCGGGGCTCTGGCGCTGCTCGCATTTCTGTTCGCCATGGCGCTGGTGGCAAGCGGCTCGGCCCAGGCCGGAGACCGCGCCGGTGCGCCTGCCTTCTCCAGCCGCTCTCCGGTGATTTCCGTGAACGGCGCGGCTGCAACCAGCCAGCCGCTCGCCACCCAGATTGCGCTTGATGTGCTGAAGGCGGGCGGCAGCGCCGTTGACGCCGCCATTGCAGCCAACGCCGCGCTTGGCCTGATGGAGCCGACCGGCAACGGCATCGGCGGCGACCTGTTCGCGCTGGTCTGGGACCCCCGGACCGGCAAGCTCTATGGGTTGGATGCCTCGGGTGCGGCCCCGCGCGGCCAGTCTCTGGACCAGTTGCAAAAGACGCTAAAGGCTCGCAACGGCGGCGCATTGCCCAAGGCCATGCCTGCCGTGGGCAGCTTCTCGGTGACCGTGCCGGGAGCGGTGGGCGGCTGGTTCGCCCTGCACGAGCGCTTCGGCCAGCTGCCGATGGAAGAGGTGCTCTCGCCCGCCATAGGCTATGCCCGCGACGGATTCCCGGTCTCCCCGATCATCGCGGACCTGTGGGCCATGAATTTCAACCGCTTCCAGCGCAATGCCGCCCTTATTGAGGAGCGGGGCAATGCGATGGCGTTGTACCTGCCTGAAGGCCGCGCGCCGAAGGCGGGCGAGGTTTTCCGCAATCCGGATCTGGCCGAGACCCTGAACCTGATCGCGCAGGGCGGGCCGGAGGCCTTCTACCGCGGGCCGGTTGCCCGCACCGTTGATGCCTACATGAAGCGCATCAACGGCCCGCTGCGCTATGAGGATTTCGCCGGGTTCCGGCCGCAGTGGGTGGAGCCGATTTCCACCAACTATCGCGGCCATGACGTGTGGCAGATTCCGCCGGGCACGCAGGGCATCATTGTTCTGGAGATGCTCAACATCCTTGAAGGCTATGACCTCAAGGCCATGGGTTTCGACAGCGCCGATCGGCTGCATGTCATGGCCGAGGCCAAGAAGCTGGCGTTTGCGGACCGGGCGCGCTTCCTTGCCGATCCGCTTAAGGCGGCGGTGCCGACGAAGGGCCTGCTGGACAAGAATTACGCAGCGGCGCGCCGGGCGCTCATCAACATGGGCAAGGCGGGCCCTGCCGAGGTGGACCCCGGCCAGCCGATCTTTGAGCGCACGGACACCATCTATCTGACGGTTGCGGACGAGAACGGCATGATGGTCTCGCTGATCCAGTCCAACTATGCGGGCATGGGGTCAGGGCTGGTGCCGGACGGCCTTGGCTTCATGCTCCAGAACCGGGGTGCGCAGTTCAATCTGGATGCCGCCCATGCCAACGCCTATGCGCCGGGCAAGCGGCCCTTCCACACGATCATCCCCGGCTTCGTCACCAAAGATGGCCAGCCGTGGCTCTCCTTCGGCGTGATGGGCGGGGGCATGCAGCCGCAAGGTCAGGTGCAGGTGCTCTCCAACATCATCGATTTCGGCATGGATGTGCAGGCGGCGGGCGATGCGCCGCGCTGGCGGCACATGGGCGGACCGGACCCCGGCAACGCCGATGAGGGCGAGGCCAACACCCTGTTTCTTGAGCGCGGTTATGCGCCGGGCACCATCGCAGAACTTCAGCGCCGTGGCCACAAGGTCAAGATCGGCGGCGAGGACGTGGGCGGCTATCAGGCGATCCTGCGGGATGCGCAAAACGGCGTGTAC
>JAEZBH010000319.1 GCA_023427285.1 Pseudomonadota bacterium | reverse complement strand
CACCTATGGCCTGCGCATTGCTATCAACGAGCTGGCGGATGAAATTACAACCCAGTTCCCAGAGCCGCCGGAAATCGAGATTTATCTGACGGTTTCGGGAGAAGAAGTGCGCTACGCGCCCGAGATGGAAATGCACGTTTACCGTATTTTGCAGCAGGCCTGCCACAACGCGGTAAAGCACGGCCATCCCAAGTTGATTAAGATCACCGGCACGATGGCTCCCCACCAGCTCGATATGGCGGTCATCGATGATGGGGCCGGTTTCGACGCGGGCGAGGCGCTGGACCTGACCGGGCTGCTCAACCGCCACCATTTTGGGCTGGCAGGCATCTATGAGCGAGCGGCGCTGATCGGTGCAACCGTGCAGATCGACTCTACCCCCGGCTGCGGCGCGAAAATTTCCCTGCACTGGAAGGCAAACGGCGCCGGGCGCGCTATGGTTCCTGCTGACCTCGTAGATTCTTCAGGTTAACCGGCGCTTCCGTCGGCGATATAAGCCCTAGCTGCTGCGCCTTGGCCACGGCAGCCGTGCGGCTGTGCACGTCGAGGATGACATATGCGCCGGAGAGCAGGTTGCGCATGGTGGAATTCGCCACCTTCATCCGCTCCGCCAATTCCGCGGTGTTGTCCTGGGGAAATGCCGCGCACAAGGAAAGGGCTTCGAGCTGGCGCGCGGTAAGCTGCGGCGCAGAGGCTCCGCGGCGGAATACCTGTTGGTGCGCCTGCTGGCTGAAGTAAATCCCCCCATGCGACACCGTCTCAACGATGGTCGGCAGGTCTTGCAGGAAGAACGGATCGTCTTTGAGGATGTACCCACTGGCCCCTGCTTCGATGACGGCCCGAATCAGCGACTGCTGATTGTGCATCGAAATTACCAGTATGGCCATGTTCGGGTAGGCTTGCAGCAAGCGCGGAATTACACTCAGGATCGGGTATGGGGAGTGGTTGGTATCGCTAATTGGCACGACCACATCTAGCAGAAGCACGTCCACCCGTTTTTCCACCAGCATCGGCTCTAACAGCTCGCCGCGAGAACACGTACCGACCACCTCGATATTGGGTGTCTCTTTCAGGCGCGAGATATACCCCGCAATAATGGGCATATGATCGTCCATGATTGCTACCCGAATTTTTTGTTCCATGTCTCCCCTCCCAGCCCTTTCCAAAACGTTCTGAATATTAACAGAGATAACGTTTTCCCCCCGCCAAAGATACATACGGTAGGAATATTGCTTTACTGGCGCTGATATTTATTTGTCTCCGCGATGTGAACAATTGTATTATAGCGCATCTACGCCAACAGGATAAGGAAAAATTGAAGTACGTTATAGAACCTTACATCCATAAAAATGTACTGATATGTAACGTTAAAAACGGTACAAAAGCCTATTTCAAACCAATATATCTCGCATTACAATGTTTGTGGGAGCAGTCGCAGCAACAGCCATTCCGCGGGCTGTGTATGCGAACAAGGGGGAAATTGTGTGCCGCATGTGTGCCTGGGTCACAGGGGACCCTACCATATGCAACCTCGCCGGCAGTGACAGGGGTGTTCTGCCGGCGAAGTTTTTAATTATCCATAAGACACAAAGTCAGGGCAGCATCTGTACGCAGTTTACTTATGGCTGCTCACGGGGCGGGGGCCGCAAAGCGCCTGAGCTTCTTCGCACTGCTGGGGCGACCACGTCCGTCACCAGCACCTGAAGCGCGCCTGCCAGCGGGATTGCCGCCAGCGTGCCCATCAGCCCACCAACTGAGCTGCCTGCGTAGACCGCCAGCAGAACCAGCAGCGAGGAGACATTTGCCTGCCTGCGCATGATGTACGGCACCAGGATATTGCTCTCTAACTGCTGCATGATGAGGATATAAATGAGGGCGATCAGCGCCAGCGCGGGCGACTGCAGCAGCGCGGAAGAAACAATGACCGCCCCAGCCACCAGCGGACCAATGATCGGGACGAATTCCAGCATCCCCGCGAGCAGGGCGAGCGCCACCGCATAATCCACGCCGATAATCACCAGGCCCACATACGTGAGCAGGCCAACGATAAACCCGTTGATGACGGAACCGCGCACATAGCCGCCCATCGAGCTGCCCATATTTTTCAGCACCGTGTTGGTATGCGGGCGCTCACTCTTTGGCCACAGTGAGAGGGCGAACCCCTTCATCTTCGGGATCAGAATCAGCCAGTAGAGCGATATGAACAGCATCAGCAGCACGTCGAGCAGGGAGGAGAAGATCAGCAGCGGCAGCGACACCAGCGTACCCGCCAGCGAGCCAAGCTCGGTAAACAGGTTGCCGGTGATTTGATCTTGATCGACAAAGGTAACTCCCTCGATCCACTCCTGCACCAGCGCAAAGAAGCGCGGAATGCGCTCGATCAACGCCTGGGCCTGGATCAGCAGGCTGGGAACGATCAACGCGCCTAAGCCCACAAAAACCAGAATGACCCCCAGGAATACCAGCACCGACGCCAGCCCGCGCGACATCCGCCCACGGGAAAGGCGGTCCACCAGCGGATCTAAGGCCAGGGCAATGGCAACCGCCAGAATCAGCATTGCCAGCGGGCGGGCCAGGTAGCGCAGCGCCGCCAGCATGCCAACCCCCAGCACCAGGCCAAAGGCCAGTGCCGTAACCACAAACCACCAGGAAATGCGCCCACTTGGGGGTCGCTGTGGCGCACTCCCCCGCCGCTGAAGGGTAGCTTCTACCACGATTGGTTCGCCCGCTGGCGCCACCACCGTGGTGGTGCTTGCCTCCCCGTCTTCCGGGATCAGCGCCGCTTCGTGGGCGATTTCCTCTTCGGGTAGTGCGGCGGCTGCTTCTTGTGGCTCTGCAGGCGGTTTCCCTGCGCTGCCCCGGGGCCGCGTCGGCTCCGAGTCCTCGGTGGAATAAACCTGGCTCATGCTTCTCCTAGAC
>JAEZBH010000304.1 GCA_023427285.1 Pseudomonadota bacterium | reverse complement strand
ACCGGGGCGAACACGCCATGGCGCACCATAAGATCAACGGTGGGGGCCGGGTCGGTCACGCCGAGCAGGCGCAGCACTTCCTCGCGAATGCGCTCGCGCGACAGGGCCATCAGGTCGTTGGCGCGGGCAACGCATGCCTCGAAGCCCTCGGCATCCGGCGCGCCTTTGCCGAAACGGGCATGGAAACGGAAGAACCGCAGAATGCGCAGATGGTCTTCCGCAATGCGCTCCAGCGGCTGGCCGATGAAGCGGACGCGCCGCTCCTCAAGATCGGCAAGCCCGCCGAAGTAATCGAAAATTTCGCCCGTCAGCGGGTTGGCGAACAGGGCGTTGATGGTGAAATCGCGCCGGGCGGCGTCTTCCTTCCAGTCGTCGGTGAAGGCGACGGTGGCGCGGCGGCCATCGGTCGTCACGTCGCGACGCAGGGTCGTCACCTCGAACGGCTGATGATTGGCCACCGCCGTAATGGTGCCGTGCTCGATGCCGGTGGGAATGGCCTTGATGCCCGCCGCTTCCAGACGGCGGATAACCTCCTCCGGCAGAAAACGGGTGGCCATATCAACGTCCTGCACCGGCAGGCCGAGCAGCGTGTCGCGCACGGCCCCGCCCACAATGCGGGTCTCGCCGCTCTCGGCGTCGAGCGCGGCCAGCACCCTGCGGGCACCCTGACTGTCCAGCCAGGACTGATGCGGCAGACGTGTCATATCACTTACTCTTGGTCAGGTTTCTGAAAGCGGCCCTGAACGATCTTCCCGTTCTCTTCGTAGGCCTGAATGTATGTATCGCCGGGTGCGCCGGACTCGGTGAGGCTTGCCGCCAGCCCGAGCCCCAAAAGGGTCGCCGCGAGCAACCCCGTCACCAGCGCGAACAGGCCGATCTGGCGCGGGCCGGACAGGCGGCCGCTCCAGCGCAGCCATGCCCAGAACAGCAGAAAGGGCAGGAAAAACAGGCAAAGGCGAATGACCCAGATCATGTTATCGCTCCTTGCGCGTTCCATCCGGCGTTGTCGCTGCCGGGTCCGCATTCCCCTTGGCTCAGCAGCACCTCGGCCAGATTGACGATGATTCCGGCCGTTGCGCCCCAAATGTAACGTGGGCCATACGGTATGGCATAGAAGAAACGGGGCACACCCTGAAATATACGCTCCTCGCGCACCCGGCGCTCGGGATCGATGAGAAACGACAGCGGCACCTCGAAGGCGTCCGCCACCTCCATCTCCTGAAGCCTCAGCGAGAAGCCCGGCTGCACGATGCCGACGACCGGCGTGATGTTGTAGCCCGTGCGGGTGCGGTAGCAGTCAAGCGAGCCGATGATCTCCACCTGATGCGGCTCAAGCCCCACTTCCTCCTGCGCCTCGCGCAGCGCACCGGCGAATGGCGTCTCCTCCGGCGTATCGAGACGCCCGCCGGGAAAGGCGATCTGGCCTGCGTGGTTGCGCAGCGTCTCCACCCGCTGGGTCAGCAGCACGGTTGGGCCTTTTGGCCGGTCAATGATGGGAATGAGCACGGCTGCGGGCTTCAGTTCGGCGTCCGACAGCGGAAACGGCATGCCGGGGTTCAGATCATGATCGCCCCGGTGCGGCAGGGTGCAGTCTGCGGGCTGGTGAAAGCTCAGACGCTGACGCACAACCTCAATCGACAAATCGACAAGCAACGTCACACAGGGCCTCCTTCGCTCTCGCCCAGCGGGAAGAACACGCCGCCGCTCCACAGGCCCAGCGTGCCCGCTTCCCCGCATTCGTCCCCAGAGTCCTCAAGCGCCAGCGCCACCAGCTCGTAGAACACCGAGCGGCTCAACAGCGCCTCCAGTCCGCGCCGCACATGCACGTAAGGGCGCGGCTCGCCGGTTTTTCCGTCCACCTCAACCCGGAGACGATTGCCAGGCCCGGCGATGACGTAATCCTCCGTGTTCAGGCGAAAGGCGAGCGAGCGAGTCTTGCCTTCTCCCTCGTTGACCAGTTCCACAGCCACGAAAGGAGCATCCTCAACCGTAATGCCCAGCTTCTCGACCGGGGTGACGAGATAATATTTTTCATCCTCGTCGCGCCGCAAAACGGTGGAGAACAGCTTGACCATCGCCTGCCTTCCGATGGGCGAGCCATTGTACCACCAGCTGCCGTCACGGCGAATCACCATGTCGATATCGCCGCAATGGTCAGGATTCCAGCGCTCTACCGGCGGCAGGCGCTTGTCCGCCAGAGCGCGGGCAATATCTGCAAGGGACTGGCCCGGCTGGCCTGACGGGTGCTCTGCCATGAATTGCCTCGCTCCGCTGGGTTGTGGTCAGTGATTGTTCCCGCTCTTATATAAGAGCTTGTCCTCTTGTTGGAACCGCGTGGATGCTCAACCAGTTCGCCCAGCCCACCTCTGCCCCCGACGCGCAAGCCGAGCGACGGCTGGCGGACCTGTCCGCCCGCATCCTCGCCGCCCGCGACGCGGTAGAGGGTATCATCATCGGCCAGCGGCAGGTGGTGGACCTGACGCTGACCACGCTGCTGGCGGGGGGACACGCCCTGCTGGTCGGCGTGCCCGGCCTTGCCAAGACCCGGCTCGTCAAAACGCTGGGGCAGGTGCTGGGGCTGGACACCCGGCGCGTGCAGTTCACGCCCGACCTGATGCCGACCGACATTCTGGGCTCGGAAGTTCTGGAGACCGCCGCCGACGGCACCCGCGCCTTCCGCTTCGTGAAAGGCCCGGTGTTCTGCCAGCTCTTGATGGCGGACGAGATCAATCGCGCGAGCCCGCGCACCCAGTCTGCCCTGCTGGAGGCCATGCAGGAAATGCAGGTGACGATTGCGGGCCAGCGCCATGCCCTGCCCCAGCCCTATCACGTTCTGGCAACGCAGAACCCTATCGAACAGGAGGGCACTTATCCGCTGCCCGAGGCCCAGCTTGACCGCTTCCTGTTCCAGATCCTGATCGACTACCCGGCGCTGGACGATGAGCGCGCCATTCTGCTCGCCACCACCAGCGGCACGGATGCGCCG
>JAEZBH010000199.1 GCA_023427285.1 Pseudomonadota bacterium | reverse complement strand
GCCTACAGGTCACCGTCCACGAACCCCTGTATGTGCAGTTCAAGACCGTGCTTTGGGAGCACCGCGCGCTGGACGTTCTGCTCCAGGTGGTTCTGATCTTCTCGGGGGTCATGGGGGTGTTGGGCCTGCTGGCCGAACGAGACACGCATCCATCCGCCGCGTTTGGGGAGGAAAGCCGATGAGCCTATCGATTTTGCTGGTTGGTATTTTGGGACTGCTGGCGATTGGCCTGTACGGGCTGTTGATCGTCCGCAACCTGATTAAAGTTGTCGTGACACTGCAGCTCCTGCTCAAAGGCGCTATGCTGGCGCTCATCGCCGCTGGGCAGATCGCCGGTGACGCGGAGTTAGGCCAGAGCCTGGCCCTGACTGTGATCGTGGCGGACACGATTGTAGCGGTGGTAGCGCTGGCGCTGGCTGTGCAGGTGCGCCGCCACTTTGGCACGCTCGACGTGCGCGCGCTGACCACTTTAAGGAGGCAGGCGATGACAACGGCTGCTTTGCTGGTTTTACTGGTCATTGGCCTGCCGTGGCTGGGAGCGCTGCTGGTCTGGCGCACGGGCGATAAGCACCCGAAGGCGCAGCACACGCTTGCGGCGGTGTTTGCCGTCGCCGGGGCTGCTGCTTCGCTGGGCCTGCTGGCGGTCATCGCCGCGCAGCCCGAGCACGACTGGAGCTTTGGCGTGGAGATGGGCCGCGGGTTCGGCAGTTTCACCTTTACCCCGGATGGCCTGGGTGTCTTTTTGGCAGTGGTTGCCTCCGTTATTGGCTCGCTGGCGGTAATCTTCTCTATCGACTATATGAAGGGCGAGAAGCAGCTTGGTCGCTACTACGCCCTGGTGCTGTTCTTCATCGGCGCGATGGTGGGGCTGGTGCTCACCGGCAACCTGCTGCTGATGTTCATCTTCTGGGAAATGACCGCGCTGACCTCCTATGCGCTGATCTCGTTCTATAACGATGATCCGAAGGCGGTGGCGGGCGGTATGAAGGCGCTGATCATGACCCAGTTGGGCGGCGTAGGGCTGCTGCTGGGTGCGCTGATCGCTTACGCCTACGCGGGCACCTTTGACATCCGCGTGCTGATGACGAGTGCGGCGACCCTGCCTGCTGACGTGCTGGCGGTAATGGCCTTTGGCTTCCTCATCGCAGCGGCGGCGAAATCGGCCCAGTTCCCCTTCCAGACCTGGCTCCCCGATGCTATGGAAGCGCCCACCCCGGTCTCCGCACTGATCCACGCGGCGACAATGGTCAACGCGGGCGTGTACCTGCTGGCGCGCTTCTACCCCATGTTCGCCGATGTTCCCATGTGGCGCGAGTCGGTCATGGTGGTGGGAATGATCACAGCCATGATGGCGGCACTGATGGCCCTGGCTGCCAACGATCTCAAACGGGTGCTGGCGTACTCCACCGTTTCACAGCTTGGCTACATGGTCTACGCGGTGGGCGCGGGCGGCATCTTCGCCAGCCAGTTCCACCTGATGAGCCATTCCGTGTTCAAGGCGCTGCTGTTCCTGGGCGCAGGCGCGGTGATCCACGCCGCCGGTACGCGCGATATGCGCAAGATGGGCGGGCTGGGCAAGCAAATGCCCGCGGTTCGCGCGGTGTTTTTCATCGGCGCGGCTGCGCTGGCGGGTCTGCCTATCCTTAACGGCTTCTGGAGCAAGGAGCTCGTGCTGGAAGCCGGGCTGGCGCACGGCCCCGCATGGATGTTTGGTGTGATGGTTTTCAGCGCGGGCCTGACGGCGCTGTACACCTTCCGCTGCGTGTGGATGGTGTTCTACGGCGAACCGCAGTCGCACCTGCACCTGCACAATGCCGGAACGGCCATGCGCGTGGCGCTCTATCCGCTGGCGCTGGGCACGCTGACAAGCTGGCTGCTGGCCGGGCCGTTTGGCCACCTGCTGGCCGAATCCCTGCCGCTGCATCCCATCGAGGCACACGGCACGCTGGCCGTACTGGAGGAAGTGGCGCTGGCCCCAGCCACCTGGCTGGCGGTTGGCGTTGTGGCGCTGGGCCTGCTGGCCTGGGCGCTGCGCGGCAAGTTAGAGCTGCTGATCGAGCCGCTGCAAAGCATGCGCTGGGTGGCCGAGAACAGCTTTGGCTTCGAAGCGGTCAACCACGCCGTGGTTAAGGAAGTGCAGTCGTGGTCGGAAGGACTGCGCGGTTTGCAGACCGGCCATCTGAACTGGAATATCGCCGGCTTCATCGCGGGTTTGATCGCGGTGCTGCTGATTGTGATGCTGGGAGCGTAAACCATGACCGTACATGATGCAATGATCTGGGTGCTGGTACTCCCGCTGGGCGCTGCCCCGTTGATCTACCTGGTGGGGCGGACTGGCGTGCGCCTGAACAGCGCTCAGGGAAAACCGAACCGGCGCTGCACGCTCGCCTGCCTGCTCTCTCTGCTAACCCTAATTGCCACCTGGGTTCCGATGGTAGTGCTCGCGCCGCGCATCATCGCGGGTGGGATTATCGAAATTCAGATCGGCACAATTCCCATGCGCATGGATGGCATTGGGCTGCTGCTGGGTGCAACGGCCCTGCTGCTGGGCACGCTGGTGCTGGTCTTCTCCATCCCCTACATGGCCGGAGAAGAGGGCGAAGAGAAATACTACGCGCTGATGCCCGCCATGGTCGGCACGATCATCGGGCTGGGCATGGCCAATGACCTGTTCAACCTGTGGGTGTGGTTCGAGGCCATGGCGGTCTCATCGTACCTGCTGGTAGCGTTCTACGCTCACGAACGCGGCTCGCTGGAAGCAGGTGTGAAGTACCTGGTGCAGTCCGCGGTCGGCTCGGTGTTTGTGCTGATCGCCATTGCCATGGTGCTTTCTCAGGCGCGCACGCTGCACCTGGAGGATATTTCCATCTGGCCGGGGAACGTTTCAACGCTTACTATGGCGGCTGGCGCGCTGTTCATCATTGGCTTTGGTGTAAAGGCGGCGCTGGTGCCTCTGCACACCTGGCTGCCGGACGCGCATTCCCAGGCGCCCAGCGGGATCAGCGCCATGCTCTCGGGCGTGGTGATCGAGGCGGGCCTGATCGCAATGCTGCGCGCGCTCGGTGGGCTGCCTGGCATGCTCCCGGTATGCGGCTTCCTGATGCTGTTCTTTGGCGCGGCAAATATCATCTTCGGCAACCTGATGGCCCTGCGCCAGACGCAGGTAAAGCGCATGCTGGCCTTCTCCAGCCTCACGCACATGGGCTATATGCTGATCGGCTTTGGCGTGGCCACAATGCTGCACAATACCACGGCGGCGGCGGGCGGCTTCTTCCACCTCTTCACCCATGCGCTGATGAAGGGCCTTGCCTTCCTCGCCGCTTGCGTCCTGCTCTATACGCTGCACGTTGCGCGCGGCAGCCATGCTCCGCTGACGGTGGATGATCTAAACGGCGCGGCGCAGCGGTATCCGCTCACCGCGTTTGCGCTCAGCGTGGCGCTGCTGGCGCTGGGCGGCCTGCCCCCGCTGGCGGGCTTTATGTCCAAGTGGCAGATTTTTGTGGGCGGCGCGGAGACTCAAAACCTGCCGGTGATCTTGCTGGTAGTGTTCGCCGCACTCAACAGTGTGCTATCGCTGGGGTATTATGCGCCCCTGGTCAACCGCATGTACCGCAACGCGCCCTCGCCAGCGGTTTTGGCGGGCAAACCCGCCCCGGCGCTGATGATGGTTCCAGTCGTGCTGCTGACTCTGGCGGTGGTGGCGCTTGGCTTCTGGCCTACCCTGGCCAGCGGGCTGACCGAGCCTGCCGGGCAGACGCTCTGGCAGGTGTTTGGTGGTTTGGCCCTGGCAGGTCATTAGGAGGTATGTGATGGACGTTTTACTTTCTCCACCCGTGGCTTTCCTGCTCTACATCCCCCTGGTTGGCGTGCTGCTGTGGGTTGGCCGCCAGCTTG